>NZ_WXWO01000071.1:0-58583 GCF_009904845.1 Vibrio sp. V38_P2S17PM301
GAACACACTCCCTCCCGGTGAGGGAATGTGATCCATTTATGCATCGCTCAGCACTCCACGACGAATCTGATCTTCTTCTATCGATTCAAACAGCGCTTTGAAATTACCTTCACCAAAGCCTTCATTGCCTTTACGCTGGATGATTTCGAAGAACACAGGACCGATAACGGTTTGAGTGAAGATTTGCAGCAGAATGCCATCTTTCATCGGCGCGCCATCGATCAGAATTTGCAGTTCACGCAGTTTGTCGACATCCTCGGTATGCCCTTCCACACGAGCGTTGACTTTCTCGTAGTAGGTGTCTGGTGTCGGCATAAAGTCCATACCACGTTCGCGCAGTGTGCTGACGGTTTTGTAGATGTCATCAGTACTCAGAGCGATATGCTGGATACCTTCACCATTGTACTCACGGATGAATTCTTCAATCTGCGATTTATCGTCCGATGATTCATTAATCGGAATACGAATTTTGCCACATGGTGCTGTCATGGCGCGGCTAACCAGCCCCGTCAGTTTCCCTTCAATGTCGAAATAACGGATTTCACGGAAGTTACCGATACGCTCGTAAAAACCGGCCCAAACATCCATGTTGCCCTGCTTCACATTGTGTGTCAGGTGATCAATGACGTAGAGGCCCGCATCCATTTTCTTCAGGCGCTCTTGTGCATCGTCGTAGAATTTGAAGTCCACGTCATAGATGCTGCTGCTACCATAGCGGTCAACAAAGTACAGCAGGCTTTCACCAATGCCGTAAACGGCTGGAATACTCAGTTCCATCGGGCCGATTTCGGTTACGTACTGTTTCGCGCCGTTAGCAAGCGCATGCGCCATCGCTTGCGCAGAATCGTGTACACGGAAAGCCATGCCACACACTGAAGGGCCATGTTCTTTCGCAAACTCTTCTGCCTGACTATGAGGCTGAGCGTTGACAATAAAGCTGATCTCGCCCTGACGATACAGCCACGCCTCTTTTGAGCGGTGCTTCGCGATCTCCGCAAAACCCAGCGAACTGAACAGTGCTTTCAGGTCGGCAATGCCTTTCTCATTTGCAGCGGTATATTCCACAAACTCAAAACCATCAGTGCCCAGTGGGTTGTACGATTCAGTCATGCTCTACTCCTTTAGGTTCATCACAGGGGCGTCCACACGCCCTCACAAAGCGGTATGTATTAAAGGTGAAGCACAACCAATAAAAAGGAAATACAGCAGGCTAAATAGCTGTAATAAAAAGAAATGACGGCCATCGTCACAATAAATTTACATAAATTAAACAACCTTTACATTATTTGCATTAAACACCAGCTAAACTGATGTTTAGAGACAAGTTTTTACTGTGTAACGAAACTCAGACGAGCACCCTGCAGGTGTAAATCTGTTACGCAGAAAGTACCGCTTGAATTACACAACAGGATTTCGAACAAAACGCTACGCAATCGATTCCCTATGCAACTTAGGTTTTTTGTAATTTAGGTGTGATTGTCGCGGAATGACAATTGTTTATTTATGGTTATTCACTATACTCTCCCTCTCATTTATGAGAAATCATTGAAATAATTAATAATTTGCTTGCATGCTAAAAAACAACCCAATATCAAAAAGCACTATTAAAGTCATCATTGCCATTCTCCTGCTGCCAATGCCTATCGTGTTTCTGGCGGCTTACAAAGCAGGCTTGATGAGTATTGATGACGGACTGAGCAACATCGCTGACGGGTATGTTCATACCTTAGATGACATTATTGAAGACCTGCGTAGTGAAAATTTGAAAGCATTGCGTCACCCGGAGAACTGCGAACGTATTCAGCAGGACTTGCTGTTCGAAAGTGTCTTACGAGAAATGTTTGTGATCAAAGACCGCAAATTGATCTGCTCGTCCAAACGCGGGGAATCATCCATAGATGTAAGTGACAGGCTGCCAGAAAGTGGATTGCGAGCGGGAGTATTTCTCTATGATTTGGGGCAAGACATCAAAGCCCGGACACTGATCGTGGTCGACGTACACCGAACACAACCGAATATCGGGGTTGTCTCCGGGGTTGAAAAGCAGTTCGTCATTGCTAAGTTAGGCTACACCAATGACAGCCGGGTGAAGCGAGCCGTTATTCGTTCCGGTACACGTTACTTCCCGGTCGATGAGCGTTTTGAATCGGACACAAGACACACGGTGGTCAAGTCGAAAAAATTTGGTTACGAGATTTTTGTTGAAGCCAGTGCCGACTACAGCCGATCACAACAGGGCTTTTTCCTGTTGTCGGCATTGCCGGTCTCGCTGGCGCTGTCTGCGCTGATCTTCATATTAATGATGTGGTCTGGGCGTAAAAACACCATGCTGAGCGACATCAAAAAAGCATTGGCACGCCAGGAGTTCTTTCTGGTTTACCAGCCTGTCGTGGACATCGAAACCAATCAAATTTCAGGGTTTGAAGCGCTGATGCGTTGGATTCATCCTCAAACCGGGTATATCCGCCCAGATACGTTTATCGCGCTGGCGGAAGAACATAACCTGATCAATGAGCTGACCGATTATGTGTTCGATTGTGCGTACCGAGATTGCAAAGATTTGGTGTTTAAACACCGCGTTCACATCGGGATTAATGTGCCGCCTTCTTATCTCAACTGTAAAAACTGTCTGGAAAATCTCAAGTTAAATCAGCAGCGTTTTGACGAGCTTAACCTGATCCTCGGGCTGGAAATCACTGAGCGCCAGTTACTCGATAAAGAAACTCAAAGCATACTCGATGATGTGCGTGCACTGGGTATTGACGTTGCCATCGATGATTTTGGCACCGGACATACGGCTCTCTCTGTGATGCAAAACATCCGCTTTGACTACCTGAAAATAGACAAATGTTTCGTTGACACCATAGGTATCGAATCCATCAACGCCCCAGTGCTCAATTCGATCATTGAACTTGGACATCAACTCAATGTTCATATCATCGCAGAAGGCGTGGAAACACTGGAGCAGGTCAAATACCTCACTGCGAAAGGCGTGCGTTTCCATCAGGGTTATTACTACTACCGCCCGATGATGCTCAATGAACTCAAACAACTGATCTGATTTATCCACGGCGCAAATGCCAAGCGCCGTGGATTCTTTGCATCAACAGCTTACCTGACGTTGTTACCAGGATTGGTGGTTTCTTTGATTTATCTCAGGGTTACACTGCCCCTAAGAGCGTTAAGGTAATCGCCTCTGTTCCCTATCGAGGTACCATAATGACTCAGATTAACCGCGAGCGTTTAGTTGAACACTTTATCCAGTTGGTGAAGATCGACAGCGAATCCTGCAACGAAAAACAGATTGGTGAGACACTGGCCGAACAACTGGGTTCTCTGGGATTCAGTGTCAGTAGACTGCCGGTCCCGGAAACGATCTCCAACGGATTCAATCTGTATGCCCGACTGGAAGGGACGCTCAACGACAGCGTGGTGCTGAGTTGCCATATGGACACCGTCAAACCGGGAGTCGGCGTGGAACCGGTCATTGAAGATGGCATTATCCGATCCAAAGGCAGTACGGTTCTTGGTGGCGACGATAAATCCGGCATTGCGGCGATCGTTGAAGCGGTGCGCGCCATCCAGGCACACAAGCTCGCCCACAAAACCATTGAGATCGCTTTTACCGTCCATGAAGAAGGCGGGTTGTTTGGCTCCCGACACTTCGACATGGCCTATATCCAGTCCGACAAAGCCATCGTGCTGGATACCGGAGGCCCGATCGGCACTATTGTCAACGCTGCGCCCGGCCAGCAAAAGCTGACCGTCACAATTAAAGGCCGCCCCGCCCACGCAGGACTTGCGCCAGAAGAAGGCATCAGTGCGATTGGGGTTGCAGCGGAAGCGATCACTCAAATGAAACTGCTGCGTATCGATGAAGAAACCACGGCAAACATTGGCCTGGTGCAAGGTGGTGGCGCAACCAACATCGTGATGCCAGAGCTGAAAATTGTCGCTGAAGCCCGCTCACTCAATGACACTAAACTCGCAGCGCAGGTCGCTCACATGACCGAAACATTTAAATCGGTAGCGGCCACACATGGCGCCGAAGCATTGATTGAGTCCACTCGCGCGTATAACGCCTTCGTTTTGGATGACAATCATCCGCATATCGCATCGATCAAAACCGCCTTTAAAGCCATCGGCCTGATTCCGAAGACCAAACGCACGGGCGGAGGCAGTGACGCCAATAACTTCAATGCAAAAGGCTTAACCACAGTGAACATCTCCACCGGAATGGCCAAAGTGCATACCACAGATGAGCACATTGCTATTGATGACATGGTCAAAGTGGCGGAATTTGTGAAGCATTACCTGACGCACTAAACCGGTCAGTTTATGAGAGCTGATATCGCACCGCATCAGCTCTCATGGCACGATACTTCGCTAACAATTGCGCCTGAGTGCAATGCTCATCGCCAAAAAATAATCCACCTTCTTGCTTAAGTTGTCCATAATCCTTTTCTAAGGCATTCAGCACATAATCTGCCTTTTGCAGTGTGTAGTGCGTACATGACTTGCCGTGCACATCATCCAGCATATCGAGTAGTGTGGAACGAAACTTTTCCCGCTGGAATAAACGGCGCAGCGCCGATTCCTCCTTCAACGCCTGTTGCCAGTCGTTTAATAACGCATCATGCCAACTCAGCACTGCCTCACTGGCTCCGCGATCAGCCAAACGGCTACGTTTGTCCTGGTAGGCCTCAAACGCACAGGTTTTCTCACAGTGATACAAGGTCAATTGTTCCTGCGCACTCAAGGTGTGAGAGTGCTTAAGCAGATAATCGAAAAAGAACCGGGTTTCAAAACGCTCCACCCCGTGAAACATCGGTGTATCCAGACCGTTACTGTTAAATTCTGTTTTGGGATCAAAACGGTACATATAGCCAAAATCAAACAGCTTAATCTGGCCACTCTGGTCAACAAGCAAGTTACCCGGACATAAGTCCCATTCAAACAGTCCGGCCATTTCCAGCGAACAAATGGTTGAAAATATCTGACGAAAGACGCTTTCATCCAATCGCGATAAGCCCTCCCCCTCAATCCAGGGCGACAGAATCACGCCATGCAAAAAAGAGGCATAACGCGTATCAACGACGTGTTCAAAACCGCCCTGAGCCTGTTGTTTGAGGTGGGTAAAATCGCAGCGTCGCTGCACTTCGTTGAGAAATGAGGTTTGCCCGTCGATGTTCTTTACCAGGCTTTGATCACGTTTACGTTTCAGGGTCCAGTTCTCTCCACCCAGATTCAGTTTATAGACCACTGCGGTCAGTCCGGAATCAAACACTTGTTGTACATAATTCGATGCTGATGTGGTTGCCGCCAACGTCACGACATCGATCCCCAAACCGTCGAGTGTACCGATCGATAACTCCTGCCCGCTTTCGACAAATGCCTTCTGCTGGACCTGACGTTTCTGTTCCTGATTCATGATTCTCTCCCTGACAAAACGCTCAATGTAGCGACAAGCCGGGTCTACAATCCGTGATGACGCCTTTGAAATCAGGTCATAAGCACAAAAACACCGGCGCGCGGGCCGGTGCTTGATGACGAAGAAAATCGCTTATTGTTTATCTTTGCCCGAGCCGTCTTTTCCAAACAAACCTTTCATTAACTCCATCGGCATCGGAAATAGAATCGTCGAGTTTTTCTCACCGGCTATTTCGGTCAGCGTCTGCAGGTAGCGCAGCAGTATCGCGTTTGGCTCAGACGCCAGTTTGCTCGCCGCCTCCACCAGCTTATCGGACGCTTCCATTTCACCAGAAGCGTGAATGATCTTGGCTCTCCGGGTTCGTTCGGCCTCCGCCTGACGAGCAATCGCCCGAATCATCGATTCGTTCAGATCGATGTGTTTAATTTCAACGTCAGACACCTTGATCCCCCAGCCGTCGGTTCTGGCGTCCAGAATCGCTTGAATGTCGGTATTCAGCATGTCTCGGTTCGCCAGCATCTCATCCAATTCGTGTTGCCCCAGCACAGAACGCAACGTGGTTTGTGCCAGTTGAGACGTGGCTTGAAGGAAGTCCTCCACATTAATGATCGCTTTCTGAGCGTCGATAACCCGAAAATAGATCACCGCATTCACCCGCACAGACACGTTATCCCGGCTAATCACATCCTGAGTCGGAACGTCCATCACGACGGTACGTAAATCCACCCGAACAATTTGTTGAACCAAAGGAATCACAATGATCAAGCCCGGCCCTTTGACGCGTTGAAAACGCCCCAGGAAGAAGATCACACCCCGTTCATACTCACGCAGTATATGGAACAGACTAAACGCCAGTAACAACAGCAGAATCACAGCCAGTACTGGGGTCAGCATGCCGCTTTCAATCAGAATTTCCATCATTTTTCTTTGCTCCCCGAAATCTTGGATACTTTCAGAGTCAGGCCATCAACTGCGTTGATCCGGACTGTCTCGCCTTTCTCGACCGGCTCCTGACTCTCTGCCGCCCACCGTTCCCCACTGACTTGCACAAACCCTTTGCCGTTGAAGCTCCCTAACACCTGAGCTTCACTATCGAGCAGCTCTTCCTGACCGCTGACTATTTTTTGTTTTCTCAGCTTTAACAAACGACCGAGTACGAAGACAATGAACCCGCCGGACAGCGCAGCAATACCGTAAATCAGATTCAATGACACTCTGAGATCGGGGATATCACTGTCGAGCAGGAATACCGAGCCCAACACAAACGCCACCATCCCGCTGATACCAAATAAACCGAAACTCGGGATCAGCGACTCAGCCACCAACAAGGCCAGCCCTACACACATCAGGCCAAGACCGACGTAGTTAACCGGTAACAGCTGAAATGCATACAGGGCAATCAGCAAAGAAATCGCTCCGACAATGCCCGAAATGCCGAATCCAGGGCTGTAGAATTCAAGCAATAGTCCATACACACCGATGAGCATCAGAATATAGGCAATGTTGGGATCGGTAATGGTGGATAAGAACTGGTTACGCCAATCCGGTTCACGCGGCTCCGTAACAGCTCCCGCCAGCTCCATCACGGTTAACTGATTATTGATTGTCACGCTCTTACCATTCGCCTGTCTGACCAGTTCAGCCGGCGTTTCGACAATCAGGTTAATCACGTTCAGTTCTAAGGCTTCAGGAGCGGACAATGTCGCCGCCTCACGCACGGCTTTTTCTGCCCATTCAACGTTGCGTCCGCGCAATTGGGCCAGCGATCGAATGTAGGCAATCGAGTCGTTGAGCATTTTCTTTTCCATGGTAGAGGGCTCTGCCGATTTCTGATCCTCTTTTTGTTCGCCACCACCCGCCGGCCCACTGATGTTCACTGGCGTTGCGGCTCCTAATGTGGTTGCCGACGACATCGCTGCAATATGGCAAGCGTACAAAAGATAGGTCCCGGCACTGGCAGCTCGGGCCCCCTGCGGATAGACCAGGCACAAAACCGGAATATTGGAGGCGAGAATATGTTGGTTTATATCGCGCAGGCTGGAAACCAGTCCACCCGGCGTATCAATAGTGATAACCAATGCGACCGCATTGGAAAGTTGATTGGCGCGCTGAATCTCTTTAATCAAATAGTCGCCGACAGCAGGGCCAATTGCTCCGCTGATTGTCAGTACAGGAACTGTCTTTGTGTTCGCGGACGGTGCTTCCTCAGCGCCGTCCACATACGGACTCGGAATTCCGATGAGACAGCTCAAGATAATCCCGATAACCCACCGATACATCTTATTTGTCCACAACGAGATACCTTATCAGTGTAGCTCATTCTGTATACTCGTCATGGCACAGTGGGCACGTTCATTTGTCTATGAAGGGGGCTCAATCCACTTTATGCATTAAAGAAACTTGGGTCGGCGCAGCCAGCCAGTCGATCAGTTTACTGGCCGCTTGACGGGTGTACGCTTGTTGGTGATGTGCGTCGAGATCGTGCTTATCAGTCCACTCCTCATACAAGTAAAGAGCAGTTTGACACTCGGATTCGTGCAGATCAAAGCGCAGGCAGCCCGGCTCGGCGCGAGTGGGTTCAAGAATGGACAGCAGCTCAGCTTTTACTTGCTCAAAATACTGACTTTTGGGCGTGATAGTCGCCATAACAAAAAGAGAAGTGTTGATCATTGCAATACCTTAACTTGATAAGTAAATTTCACTACTGGTTCTTGTAAATCAGCAGTTCTCCTTTACCGACAGGCACCAAAGAAGTTTGCAGATGCGGCTGGGCCGTAACCCAATCCACGAATTCAGCCAGCTCCTGCTGGTGAGAAACCGCGTTATCACACACCATTAGGCCTCCGGGCTTCAACAGTACGAAGAGTCGTTCGGCCATGGCACAATAGGTCGCACGGTTGGCATCCAAAAAAATGAAATCAAACGCACCGGACAACTCATTCACCAGCTCAGTAGCATCACCCCGTAACTGCGTGATCTTGTGACTCAACCCGGCACGTTCAAAATGTCTTTGCGCCTCATCCGCTTTGCTTGATAAGAACTCAATCGTAAAAAGCTGTCCATTGGCTGGTAGCGCATTTGCCAGCCACAATGAGGAATACCCATTGGATGTGCCGATTTCAAGCACTTGATTTGATTGCGTTGCTTTGATCAGCAACGCTAAAAATTCGCCTGTATCTCGAGTGATGTTGAGATACTTCTTGGCTCGATCGCTTTGTGGCGCATCGTTTTGCAACCCCACTTGCTCAAGTTCAACCAGCAAATTGCCTAGATTCATGATTCCCTCCACAAGGCAGCCAGAACATTAATAAGCAAACAGTAACATATAAAAATTTGTCATCAGCAGGCTTTTTGTTCTTAAATCACACTCACTTAACAAACAGAAAGCCAACTTAATGATTAGCAACAACAAAATTTCACTTTATTGTGCAAGTTCATTGACCTTCCCCTAAGGGAAAGGTCTATACTTAGTTTCTCTTTGAATGGATATGTTGTTATGCCTAAGTACTCTCTTCGTACAATTTGGATGACGTTGCTGACTGTGCTGGCCTTTCTAGTGTCTGGCGTATCATCAGCTGATCCAAGCATGGCATTTCAAACCTCATCCTCTACGCATCATCAGTCCATGATGTCGTCCCCGAGTACAACCGACCATACGCCCAATGCGCATCACTCGATGGCAAAAAGCAATGGTTATGGCTGTGATGGCTGGTCCGGGTTACAAGACTGTTGCAACGTTACGTGTATTAGTGCTCTTGCCACCTTGCCTGCACCGATAACCAGTTTGACGCGCTCACACCTGCGCGCGCCCGTGCCTCACGATCTGCCTGCGATAAAAATCAAACGGCAAACCACACTCTATCGCCCCCCTATCGTCTGATTTCTTTTCAATCTGATTGTATTCCGTTTCCTTTAACACTTTAGAAACGGGTGTTTTCGCTTGGCCTGAATTCGTTCACGCCTCACGATTGATGGAATCTACACGTGAAAATCAAACCATCCATACTCGCTATTGCTGTGAGTGGACTAGTTGGGTTGACGTCTGCGCCACTGGCTGCTTCAGGCAGCGTACGTACGGCGGTACAACAAGACGTACCCGCACACCAGCCCATACTCAAGCAATGGATTGAACTCGCGCTGGAAAATGACGCGAGTCGCAAACAAATCTACGCTCAGGAGTTATCCCTGAGGGAAACGGCCATCGCCAATGCCACATTGATGGATCCGAAACTCAAAGTCGGTGTCGGCGGCCTGCCCGTCGATAGCTTTAAATTTGATGACGATCCGATGACAAACATCTCGGTCGGATTGATGCAACAGTTTGAGCGAGGCTCAACACTTGATCTCAAACAAAAGCAAACGGGGCAGCAAGCCGATGCAATGCAACTGCAACGCCAGACACGTGAGCTCGAGGTCGCGAACAGCATGACCCAGCTTTGGCTTGAGCTGGGTTACCAGCAACAAGCCGAACGCATCCTGCGTGAGAACCTGCGCCTGATGAAAGAAATGGAGCGCTACATTGCGACCAACTATCAACTCGGGAAGAGTGACACTCAGGATCTGATTCAAGCTCAACTGCAAGTGAGCAAGCTGGATGAAAAACTGCTTGCCAATCAACAAATGCAGCGTCGTATCCAATCCCAGTTGTCCGAATGGTTAGGTCCCGTCTGGCTCAGCAATCAGGCCCGTATTTCCGCCAGTAACACACTCGACTGGCCTGATCTCGAGGCCAAGTTACGCCAATCTGACGGCAACCAGCACTATGCTCTGCTAAACCAGCACCCCATGCTAAAAATGGCCGATGTGGCCGTCACCACCAGTCAGACTCAGGTCGAACTGGCTGAGCAGGCATACACACCTCAGTTTGGCGTGGAAGTCATGTACGCCTATCGGCAGGCCAACAACATGCGAGGCGAACCCGCGTCGGATTTAGTCAGCGCCTACCTGACATTGGATATTCCGCTGTTTACCGGCAATCGTCAGGATCGCCAGCATGCCGCCGCGCAATATCAGGTTGGTGCCGCTAAATCCAACAAAGACCTGCTGCTGGCACAAATGAACGCCAAAGTGAACGCATTGCTGGTCGACAAGAATAACCTGAAGCAACGTCTGGAACGTTATCAGGACACCTTATTGCAACGCGCTAAAGAGCGGACCCGGGCCGTAGAACGCGGTTACCAGAACAACACGGCTCAGTTTAATGATGTGCTCACCGCCACAGCCGATGAGCTGGCGCTGGATCTGGAAAAGCAGCGGTTGTTAACGGATCTGAACATTGCTAACAGCAATCTGGCTTATCTGCTAGACGCATTTGGCTATCAAGTGAACCAACCCGATCTGTCACCGACTGCCTCATCTGCTCAGGAGCGCCAACAATGAAAACAATCACTATCACGACACTGGCACTGACCGTCGGTGTTGCACTCGGCTTTACCGCCAACCAATTTCTGCCAGTTGGGCAGAGTGCCGCCTTATCCGCCAGCACCGCGTCTTCATCAACCGATGAACCACTGTATTGGGTCGCTCCAATGGACCCGAACTATCGACGAGATAAGCCGGGGAAATCGCCGATGGGCATGGATCTCATTCCTGTGTATGCCGAAGAGCAGGCCAACAATACACAGGCGGCGGGCACGGTCACCATCAGCCCCTCGGTGGAGAACAACTTGGGCGTCAAACGAGAAGCAGTAAAAAAGGCCTACCTTGCGCCGCGTATCGAGACTGTCGGCTATATCGCTTTTGATGAAAGTCGATTATGGCAAACCAACGTGCGTGTGGCTGGCTGGGTCGAAAAACTGCACATCAATGCGGTCGGCGAGAAAGTCCAACAAGGTGATGTGCTCTTCACTTTCTATTCACCTGATCTGGTCAAAGCGCAGGAAGAACTGCTTAATGCTTACCGGACGGGCCGTAGCGGCCTGATTAAAGGCGCCACTGAACGGCTAGTATCGCTTGGTGTCGACCGCGAACAGATCCGCCAGATCGTAAAAAGCGGTAAAGCTCAGCAAACCATCGCCATCAAAGCCGCCGCAGATGGCATTATCGCCAGCCTCAATATTCGCGAAGGGGGATATCTGTCGCCGGCTCAGACGGTGATCAGTGCCGGCCCGCTTGACGATGTCTGGGTTGATGCCGAAGTGTTCGAGCGCCAGGCTCACTGGATCACATCCGGCAGTCCGGCCACCATGAGTCTTGATTCTCTTCCAGGCCAATCATGGCAAGGCGAAGTGGATTATGTCTACCCTATTCTGGATCCACAAACCCGCACATTGCGCATGCGGCTGAAATTCCCTAACCCGGATGGGGAACTCAAACCGAACATGTTTGCTGGTATCACCCTACAACCCAAATCTCAACAATCGGTGCTCACCGTTCCACGCTCAGCCGTTATTCACGCAGGTGGCATGAGCCGTGTCGTGCTGGCAGAAGGTGACGGCCAATACCGCTCTGTGCGCATCGAAACCGGACGAGAAGCGGATGACCGTGTTGAAGTCCTTAAAGGGCTCAAAGACGACGACATTGTCGTGACCTCCGCACACTTTATGCTCGACTCAGAGTCGAGCCAGTCTGCCGATCTGTCACGCATTGATTCTGGTAACGACGCAGATGCCTTGAACAATACCGCGTGGGCCAAAGGAGAGATCACCGACGTGATGGCAGATCACCGCATGCTTACCATCCGCCACCAACCGGTGCCACAGTGGGACTGGCCGGGCATGACCATGAACTTTCAGGTAAACGAACAGGTTGACCTCTCGACTCTTGGCAGAGGTCAGGCCATTGAATTTGAGATGGCCAAAACCGATGCCGGCCAGTTTGAAGTTATTAACGTGAAAGCGGACCACAGCGTGCTGGCTGCGGAAGTCTGGGTGACGGGAGACATCACCATGCTGATGGCCGATTTCGGCATGCTCACACTGAAACATCAGCCAGTCCACGAGTGGCAGTGGGACGCAGGCGTGATGAACTTTTCGGTGGCCGATGACATCGATTTGTCCGCGTTCAAAGAAGGTGAAACGGTTCGGTTTCTGATCGCTCGCAGCGGCTCAGACTACACGCTGGTTGATATTGAACCGGCAATTCAGGGAGGCAAGTAATGATTGCAGCCATTATACGCTGGTCGATCAACAACCGTTTTCTGGTGCTGATTGCGACCCTGTTTCTGACTCTGGGCGGTTTATACAGTGTCAAGAACACCCCCGTCGACGCTCTGCCGGACTTATCGGATGTTCAGGTGATCATTAAAACCAGCTATCCGGGGCAAGCGCCTCAGGTGGTTGAGGATCAGGTCACCTACCCACTCACCACCGCGATGCTCGCCGTTCCAGGAGCCGTCACGGTGCGAGGTTACTCCTTCTTCGGCGACTCATACGTATACATTATCTTTGATGATGATACCGACATGTACTGGGCGCGTTCGCGGGTACTGGAGTATCTCAGCCAGGTCGCCCCTAAGTTACCACCGAATGCTAAGCCCACGCTCGGTCCCGACGCAACCGGTGTTGGTTGGGTTTACAGCTATGTGTTGCAGGACAAAACCGGTCAACACGATCTGGCCCAATTGCGCAGCTTGCAAGACTGGTTCTTGAAATACGAACTGCAAACCGTGAGCGGGGTGTCTGAAGTCGCCACAGTCGGTGGCATGGTCAAACAGTATCAGGTACAAATCGATCCGGCCAAACTGCGTGCCTACGATCTGACGCTACAACAGGTCAACAACGCCATACAAAATGGCAACCAGGAGACGGGTGCGTCAGTGGTTGAAGTGGCCGAAGCTGAACATATGGTACGTACCACCGGCTATCTGCGAAATGTCGACGATATCCGCGCGCTACCGTTGAAAGTCACCAGCAAAGGTACTCCATTGCTGCTGGGTGATATCGCCGACATCAATCTGGGGCCTCAAATGCGTCGCGGCATCTCTGAATTAAACGGAGAAGGTGAAGCCGTCGGCGGTGTGATCGTGATGCGTTACGGCGAAAACGCCAGTGACGTGATCGCGGCCGTCAAAGACAAACTTTCCGAGTTGCAGCGCAGCCTGCCTGATGGCGTGGAAATTGTCTCGACTTACGACCGTTCAACGCTGATCAACGCCGCCGTCGACAACCTTTGGAAGAAGTTAGCCGAAGAGTTCATTGTGGTGGCGGTCGTGTGTGCTCTGTTTTTGTTCCACATACGTTCGTCGCTGGTGATCGCACTCAGCCTGCCGGTCGGTATCCTCTCGGCTTTCGTGGTCATGCACTGGCAAGGTATCAATGCCAACATCATGTCACTCGGCGGGATCGCCATCGCCATCGGTGCTATGGTCGACGGGGCTATCGTGATGATTGAGAACGTTCACAAACACATAGAACGCACCCCGCTGACCGACAAAAACCGTTGGCAGGTTATCGGCCGTGCGGCTGAGGAAGTGGGAGCACCACTGTTTTTCTCACTGCTTATCATCACGTTGAGCTTTGTGCCGGTTTTCGCACTTGAGGGACAAGAAGGCAAAATGTTCTCGCCTCTTGCCTTCACCAAAACGTACGCAATGGCCGCCGCTGCAGGCCTGGCAATCACACTGGTTCCTGTATTGATGGGGTACTTTATCCGCGGAAAGGTACTGCCAGAGCACAAAAACCCGGTCAATCGCGGCCTGGTGGCGCTCTATCGGCCACTACTGAACCTCAGCCTGAGCTACCCGAAATCGATGCTGATGCTTGCTCTGGCCCTGATGGCGTCTGCGTACTACCCCATCAGTAAAGTGGGCAGTGAGTTTATCCCACCACTGGATGAGGGCGACCTGATGTACATGCCGACTACCTACCCCGGCATATCCATCGGTAAAGCGCGCGAATTACTGCAACAGACCAACAAACTGATCAAGACCGTACCCGAAGTAGCGACCGTGTGGGGAAAGATTGGCCGCGCAGAAACGGCCACCGACCCCGCGCCATTGACCATGATCGAAACCGTCATTCAGCTCAAACCAAAAGAGCAATGGCGTGACGGCGTCACTACTGACGATCTCAGGAAAGAGTTTGATCAGTTGATTCAGTTCCCAGGGCTGACCAACGCCTGGGTCATGCCAATAAAAACCCGTATCGACATGTTGGCAACGGGGATCAAAACACCGATCGGGATAAAAATTGCCGGACCAGACCTGAACGTGATTGAGCAAATTGGCGCCGATCTCGAGCCGATTCTCAACCAGTTAAACGGGACGGCGTCGGTGTATGCCGAGCGTGTCGCTGGTGGACGTTACGTCACGATCGACATTAACCGCCGTCAGGCGGCGCGGTATGGGTTGAATATCAAAGATGTCCAACAAGTGATTGCCACCGCCGTGGGCGGCATGAATGTCGGAGAAACCATCGAGGGACTCGAACGCTACCCAATCAATGTGCGTTACCCGCAAAACTACCGTGATTCGGTCGTCAAACTGCAGAATCTGCCGCTGGTAACGCCAAATGGCGCTCGCATCGCACTCGCAGATGTGGCTGACATTCGCTACGAAGACGGTCCACCGATGATCAAAACCGAAAACGCCCGTCCGAACGGTTGGGTCTTTGTCGATATCGATGGTCGAGACCTAGGTTCATACGTCCATGAAGCGCAACAAGCCGTCGCGGCACAACTCGATATGCCATCCGGTTATTCTCTGACCTGGTCTGGTCAATACGAATATATGGAGCGCGCCAAAGCGCGCCTGAGTGTGGTAACGCCAATCACACTCGCCATCATCATGTTGCTGCTCTACTTCAGCTTCCGCCGTGTTGGAGAGGTGCTGATCATTATGGCGACCCTGCCACTGGCAATGGTGGGCGGTCTTTGGCTGATGCATTGGCTGGACTACAACTTCTCTATTGCCGTTGGTGTGGGTTTCATCGCACTCGCCGGTGTTGCGGTGGAAATTGGCGTCATCATGCTGGTGTATCTCAATCAGGCATGGCACGCGCGCAAGCTGCATGCGCAGGAAAATCATCAACCGCTGGAAAAACAGGCACTGATCGATGCTATTCGTGAAGGAGCCGGGTTACGCGTCCGCCCGGTGATGATGACCGTGAGCACCGTCATCATCGGCCTTATCCCAATCATGTATGGCGAAGGCACAGGTTCTGAGGTCATGCAACGCATCGCTGCCCCGATGATCGGTGGTATGGCGTCCGCTTTATTACTCACCCTGCTGGTTATTCCAGCTATTTTCAAACTATGGAAGAGCCGGGAAGTCCGGCCAACCAATCCAACTCAATCGTCACTCTCGGATAAATAAGGAATTCAACAATGAAAAAAACACTACTGACTCTCTCTCTGATCATGGCCGCAAGCGGTGTTATGGCTGACGAGCATATGCAGATGAACCATGACAGCATGATGGACAGCGGCACCATGCACGAATCAATGATGGATAACAATAAAATGGACCACTCACAAATGATGAACATGGAAGGCATGTCGGATGTGGGCATGCCTGCCGCTGGCGCCAAGCCGGATAAAGTGATTCACGTGATCTTAACGGACGACATGAAAATCACCTTTAAAGAAGATATACAGATCCAGCCTAACGATGTGGTGCAGTTCGTGGTAATGAACACTGGCAAAATCGATCACGAGTTTTCCATCGGCTCGAACGCAGAGCAGTTGAAACATCGCGAAATGATGCGTCAGATGACCACAGGGCACGCTCACGATTCAGGTAGCACGGTCACCGTGCAGCCAGGCAAAGCCAAACAACTCACCTGGCACTTCCACGGCGATAACAACGTCGAGTTTGCCTGCAATATTCCAGGGCACGCCGAAGCCGGCATGGTTAAGGATGTGGTTCTGAAATAACTGACAAAGCCCCGCTTACGGGGCTTTATTTAAAATAAGCCGTCAGTCACGAGACAACTCTCGACACATTTAGGGTGATTATGGATGTCAGAAACTGGAGATCAGGGTTCGCGGACACCAATTAGAATTCTATAAAGGCTGTGCCGTCTCATGCAGATGACGCCATATCACCTGATCACCTTTCCCCAACTCAAACACAACAGTGGAAAAACGCAGCGTGGAACGTTGCCCTGGCAGTTGTTGTCGTTCTTGGTACGTCACGCAAGCCCCTACTTCACTCTCCGTAATCAAACGCATATTATCTATTTCAATCTTCAGCCCCGGTTTCGCTCCACATTGCGCCTGAAAAAACGAAGTTAGAGACGTGTAATTAAGCTGGGCACCGTCAGGTGTTACCATTGAATAGGCCGGGCTGAAACGTGCTAACAACTCTTCACACACTTGTGTAGGACTCCTGACGTCGCTAAGCCAACAGCAAATCAAATCGTGTGCATCTAAGATTTCTTGAAAATAACGGTTCATCATTTCTCCTTATTTAATATAGGTATCACACCGGAATTCATTATTCGTAGGCTGAGTAACACAGGAATGAAGGCACTAACGGCCGCCAGAGCAAAGCACAGTTGATATGCCTGGAGCTGGCGAATTCCTTGCGTATTGAGTAACACACTCAGCAGCAAGCTAATTAACGTGACCCCAAAACAGAAACTGAGCTGACGGTTGATGTTCCACAGTGCACTAGCATCTGCCAGATCGCCATCATGCACTTGAATAAACGCCAGGCTTTGCGCCGCACTACTGCACAGACTTCCTCCGAATCCCATCAACGCATAAGAGATGAACGCAAAAACAACGTCGTCGGCGCTGCCGACCAACATTAATAATCCAATGCCCCAACCCTGTAACAGGCTACCAACGATAAACAACGGACGCGGTCCAACTTCATTAAAGTGTTTGCCCGTCAGAGAGATCGCAGCAAATGCGGCGAGTGCCCATGGAAACATCATCGCTCCCACTAAAGTGGCATGAATCCCCAGTAGATCTTGCAAATACAACATCGCAATCAGGCTGACGCCAGTGAAAATTCCCGGAACGAGTTGATAGATCAGCATCGCGGTATGCAACATCGGGTCCTTAATTAGGCGTAGATTCAGCAACGGCTGTCGTTTACGTAACGAGGCGATTACATACCAGACCATCAGCAATATACCGAAGGCCATTAACGTTGTGCCCAAATTCAAACGTTCGCCTTCACCCATATACGTCAGGCCCAGCAATATCAGAGTTAATGCCGCACTGCCTGAAATAAAGCCCCTCACATCCAGCGGTTCGATATCAGTAGTGAGTACATCACGCTTCAACCAGGCCAAGGCAAGAAGCAATGAAAAAACTGCCAGAGGCAAGCTGGCTCCAAATACCCAACGCCAACTAACATTGTCTACCAGCACACCACCAATGGCCGGAGCGAGCGCTGGCGCCAGCAAAGCAACCAGCATCACGGCAGAAGAGAGCTTTGCCCGCTCATGGTTGCGATAAAGTACATAGGTCATTGCCTGACCAACTGGGATCAACAACCCTCCCCCCAGACCTTGAACTACACGCCAAAGAATAAGTTGTTCAATTCGGGCGGCACCTATTACTCCCAAAGTACCGATAATGAAGATAATCAATGAGAGGATAAACAGGCGTTTGGATCCCATTCGTTTTGCCAACCAACGACTCAAAGGAATAACTAACGTTAACCCCAGAATGTACCCATTACTCACCCACGCCAGCTGACTCACTGATGCATTCAACTGCCTGCCAATATCCGGGTAAGCAACATTGGCGATAAACATGTTAAGCAAATCGATGAAAAAACCCAGCAGATAAACGCTGGCGACACGCACCCGATAACTCATATATTTCTCAAGGAAAACAACATAATGGGTGTAGTATAAATTCAGGAAAATAAAGATAAATCCACGTATTGCAGTTACACTGTCAAAAATATTTTGACAATAATCCAAGAGAATTAGGTGGAAGCATGCTCAATATGCAACGTTTGGAAATATTTGTGGCAGTCGTGGAAACCGGAAGTTTTACTGGCGCGGCAAATACACTGGGACTGACTAAAGCTGTCGTAAGCTTTAATATCAAGCAGCTTGAGCAGGAATTAGGGGTTTCCGTACTTACACGCAGTACACGAAAGGTGGCGGTCACCGATGCAGGTGAACATTTTTATTGGCGCTGTCAACAACTGTTACAAGATGCGGAACAGCTTTTGGATGATGTCCGCAGCGATCATGCAGGTCTGAAGGGTATCTTACGCATTACCACAACGCCTGAATATGGATCCCGAATTGTAGTGCCAGTACTATCAACCTTCTCAGTGTTACACCCTCAACTGCGCATCCAACACGTTTCGTCATCACACAATGATGACTTGATCACTGGACGTTTCGATGTCGCGATACGCCTTGGTCAATTGACGGATTCCACGCATCGCGCAAAGCTGATTGATCAGTTCGATATTTTACCCGTCGCTTCAAAAGAGTACCTAACAACATATCATGACCACGGCATCGCCGACCTGAAGCAATTACAAAGTGCACACTGGCTTGCACATAGCCGTCTCTCCACACCGTTGAGCTGGGACGTCACAACACCTGCAGGTGATAACGTGCAATTCAGAGCAGATACGCCTTCCAAGATTATGGCTGACAGCGCCGCTTCACTACTCGAATTTGCTCGCAATGGCGCAGGCGTTGCTCTACTGCCCGCTTGGCTGGTGCAAGAAGACATTACCAATGGCTCGTTAATCCATTTGTTGCCTAGTTATCGCTTTCCCAAACAAGGTATCTACGCGCTTTATCCCAATACTCGCCATGTGCCTGAAAAAGTACGGACATTTATCGATTTCTTGCAGAGCCAGGTGGAGAAGTCTCACTGATCGGACTCAACAAACGTCTGTTTGCCATTCAACGAAAATGCCGACCTCCTCGCACAACAAATCAACGAACGGTTAACAAACACCGGTAGTAAGTCGTTTTATTAGTTAACTCACATCGACCCAACCGTTGTTGTTCAGTTTTCGGGGACACAGCTGATTAATAGCCGCTTTGTTGTTACCGGGCAAAGTTCAATTAATCCGATGATGGCTCCAATTAGCGACACGATCATTCGATTTAGTCTGCTTTTTTACTCTAAAGTTATTGGCATTTGTGCAGATACAGTATCGATACGTCACGTCTAATTTCGCGGGACACTTTTTACAACAGTGGTTTCATCTCTAAGCGTCATAGGCTTAACAGAGTCCTGGCTTTAGACATCAAAATAAAATTGCGTTGAGACAATCAGAATGAAAAGAATAATCCTATTAGCCGTCTGCGCCATGTTCGGCATTGCTGTCGTGGCCAGTATGGCATCAACTTATCTCATTTCGAGTCAGAAAATCGACGAGATCATCCTTAACAAATCCCAGGTTCAAGCTGAGTTTCTGGCAAAGAATGCCAGCTACATTCTGGAAAACTCAGACAATCCGATTCAAGATCTTCAAACATTGGTTGACGGATTAAAGCAGCGCTCTGACGTGAGCTATGCCATTGTCATCGATAAAAAGGTGGCCGCCGTTGCACACAGTGATAAGCAAAAACTCAACAAAGTTTATGACGACGATTATACCGTTGCTGGTGCGACCAAAGGCGTGCAACAGTATTCAAAATGGTACGCTGACGTACAACAGGTATGGGTGTTTGACATCATGGCCCCTATCTACGTCAACGGCCAGTTATACGGAACGTTTGATATCGGTATTCCGATCACTGAAGTCAGCCAGGCGACCAACGGAATTATTACTTATCAACTGACCTCCATGGTTGCGATCTTTGTACTCTGCGTCATTGTGCTTTCACTTCTGTTGGGCAAATTAATGCGCCCTCTTTCGGTACTAAAGAATGCATTGCACGAGATTTCTCAGGGAGATGGTGATTTAACCGTCCGGCTACCAACCAAAGGCAACGACGAAGTCGCGCAAATATCTGCGGCATTTAACGTGTTTGTCGGTAAAGTTCACGAGATCATCACGCAAGTTGTCAATACCTGTGTCGAATTGAACAGCTCGGCCATCGCACTGCGCGAGCAATCACAGCAAGCCTTGGCAAGAGGACAAGAGCAGAACGAACAGACGATGCTGGTGGTGACGTCCATGAATGAAATGATCGCCACCGTCAATGAAATTGCCTCAAATGCGGCCGGTGCAGCAAATGCTGCTGGCACCGCGACCAATGAGACGCAAGCAGGTTACAAGACGTTGGAAAGAACAACGACAGCAATGACCAACCTTGAAACCGAAATGAACAGTACGTCAAACATCATTGCCAGTCTTGCAGACAACACACAGTCGATCGGGACCATCCTTGAAGTGATTCGGGGGATCTCTGAACAAACGAACTTGCTTGCGCTGAATGCTGCAATTGAAGCGGCACGTGCTGGTGATGCCGGGCGTGGTTTTGCGGTGGTTGCAGACGAAGTCCGTAATCTCGCGACAAAAACGGCACAATCGACAGACGAAATTAACACCATGATCAACCAACTGCAGAGCGAAGCGCAAAGTGCAGTGAATTCAATGGGCAACAGTAAATCGTTGATTGAGGAAGGCACTACCGAAACAGAATTGGCCAGACAAGCGCTGGAAGAGATCTCAACTCAAGTGATGACCATTCTGGACATCAACACGCAGGTCGCAACAGCAACTGAACAACAATCCACCGTGGCCAATGAGATCAATATGAACATGGATACCGTCAGCCACTCGGTGAAAGGCTCGTTAAGCGCCAGTGAACAGCTGGAAGAGTCCAGCCAACGCCTCGCTGAGCTGTCTAGAACACTCGACCGTCATGTTGGGGCATTCAAAATCTAGCAAGGACGTTGTCCAAATCTAAATCCGCTTGCCGATTGAAGAGCCAGCAACGCAACGTTGCTGGCTCTTTTATCATGAAAAACATGTGCTATCGCTCAACACATCACACGCCGTTTTCGCATAAATGACCGTGTTATCTAATGCTCCGGATAGAGCCGCTTTGTTTCCATGCTCTGCGCTCCCTTGTCACTGAGCCGATATGGTTATTTCTTGTATTTTCTATACAGGGACTCAATGGAGTAATCAAATAGCTCTTTGAGCTGTTGTTTGGCTTCGGGTATCGACATAACATCAAAGTTTTTGGAGACCGCATTGCGACCAAATAGATTCCAAAAGCTCGACTTTATGACAACGTCTAAGTCAAGAATCCCCTTATCAACATCGATTGGCGTAAACTGGAACGTAGCGTATTTGTCCTCCTCATCACCAAAGACAAAGAAAAAACCGCCACCCTCTCCTACTTTGTCAAACCATTCCATTTCTTCTGCCCAGGGATAGTTGTCAATGACGTCGCAGGCTTCATGATAGGTCGAAACAACTTTGTCATGATTCACGAGTTCGGGGCCATCAACCCGATGCTGATAAAACACTTTAACGCTCACACTCTCTCCTCTTCACGCAACAACGGATTCTTTCTTGTTTATTCAGTGCTGGCGTACCGCTTAGTCCATATCACCACTTACGCTCAGATAGTGTCACACCTCGACATACGAAACAACACCCATAAGCATGTAACTCCTTGACTTATCAAACAGAAAACCCTGAAAAACGATTCGGTTTATCAGGGCAGGCATTAAAACGACTAGTAAACGATGAGCGGTAATCAGAAGACTTTCTTAATTGCCGCTTCTGCACATTCAACATCCAGATGGCCGCCCGGAGCGCCACCTACACCAATAGCACCAATGAACGTCTCATTGAGTTGCAACGGAACGCCCCCTGCCAGAAACAGCAGATTGTCATCCATATTTTGCAGTGGCTGCATAATTGGCTTTTCAGCAACCAGCTTCATCAGATTACCTGACGGTTGTTTCATACTGGCAACGGTAAACGCCTTCTTACGCGAGCTATCCAGCGTGTGTATACCGGCACCATCAGAACGAAGCTGCGCCAATACCTGACCCGACACATCGACTACCGTGGCAGAAACTTTGTACCCTTTCGCTTCACACTGGTTGACCGCATCCTGAGCCAGCAAGAATGCACTCTTAGATGAAATTTGTGTGACGGACACGGTATGAGGTTGGTTGGCAGCCAACGCGTTGCCGGACAAAGCCAGAAAACTCATAGAAGCCGTCAGTAACGTTAATTTGATGTTTTTCATGTTCACTCCTGTCATAGGTTGTCTTATTCAGCAGTAACATGCTAACGAATCGTCTATTACCGCAGACTTTCCCCAACATTACGAAGATGTAATGTTGGTTATATTCAAACCCGGTTGTTGGTAAAGTGTGAAGTGAGTTGAGTTGGTGGCAGAGAATGACGGGAAAACCATGAAAATATTATTAATTGAAGATGATGCACACATCGCACACTTTCTAACCAATGGTTTTCAACAGGAAGGCTGCGCCATCACACACGTCAACAACGGCGTCGATGGCCTGTATCAGGCCGTGAGTGAATCCTTCGATGTCATTGTGTTGGATATTATGCTGCCACAAAAAGATGGTTTTGAAGTCCTGGCCCAACTTCGCGGAGAAGGCCACACCACACCGGTGATCATTCTCAGCGCCAAGCATTCCGTGGAAGAGCGTGTTAAAGGTCTGCAATCCGGTGCGGATGATTATCTGGTCAAACCATTCGCCTTTCCTGAGCTCATGGCACGCTGCCAATCACTGACACGCCGAGGCAAGCAGCAACAAACCAATCCGCATGAACTGAGCTATGGCGAACTATCTCTTGATTTGCTCAGACACTCGCTCAAACGTAACGACATCCCCGTGCACCTTAATCAGCGTGAATTCATGCTGATTAAGCTACTGATGGAACACCCGGAAACAGTCATCACCAAAACGGCTATTCTGGAATACGTTTGGGGCCACCAGTTTGACCCACAAACCAATGTGGTCGATGTACTGGTGTGTCGTCTAAGAGGGAAAGTGGACAAAGGTTTTGAGCACCCGATGATTCATACACTGCGGGGAGTCGGCTATGTCCTCAAATCACAACATTGAGCAAGCGCTGATTAAAGCGCGGCGCACTCTACTGCTGCGATTTATGTCGTTGTTATTGCTCTGTTTGCTATTGGTTGAACTGATCGTCGGTACCTTGTTCTTTTTTGACTTGTACCGTACGGAGAGAAAAATTCTTAGCTCCATGGCGACCGAGTATCAACGTATTCTCACCTACGATTCCGCCGAGCGTCTGGTGCATGTTTTAACCGCGAACCCACACCGCCTGATTGAAAACAACATTGCCGCCTTTGCTGTACCGACAGGAGACCTGAGTGTGCCCCGATTTATTGCAGGTGATGGAAATATACCAAGACGTATTGATCTGGCGACCGACACCGCAGACCACCAATCCTGGTTCAACGCCTTCGTATTCAGCCCGTTCATGTCATTGAAAATAACCGGTGAAACCCAAGATTTTTGGCTGATTCTGGATAACAAAGCGCGCTACACCATCGCCTACAAACAGTGGTTGATGACCTTCTACGCAATGCTTGTCCTGATTGGCATCACCACCCTGTTCACCCGACGCATCATCCATCGCGCGATGTCACCACTAGTGACGTTGGGCGATATGTTACACAAATTACGTCAAGGCAATCTGGACATCGCCGACCCACCACGTGCTGACCTGCAAGGCCTGAGTGTAATCAGCGCCAGCGTTCATGATGCGATTACGCAACTTCATCATGTCACGACGACCCTGAACACCACGGTGGACGCCATTGCTCACGATATCCGCACGCCACTATCAAGGATCACACTTTGCGCCCAATCGGCGTTAACGGATGAGAACAATGCAGACAAAACCCAACATGCCCTGGCTGACTGCGCCGAATACGCCATGCAAGCGAGTAACATGCTGACTGCATTGATGAAACTGAATGACGAACTCACTGGGAAGCAGCAAGCACAATACGAGGCCACCGACCTCCATCAGGTCATGCATACTGTAGCCAGCTGGTATGAAGATGTGGCTGACGAAAAGCAGATCGAATTGCGCGTTACCGCCGACGAAGCACTGGTAGTACAGTCTGATCCGGACAAACTGACTCAAGTGCTGGTGAACCTGGTTGATAATGCCGTCAAGTACACACAACCTGGCGGTCAGGTTACGCTCAGCGCCCAACGAACCGACGATAACCAGATAAAGATTCAGGTCACGGACACCGGAATCGGTATCGCCCCCCAATATCAAGATCTGATCTTTGAGCGTCTGTATCGTGTGGATGCAAGCCGCAGTAATGTTGAGGGTTATGGCCTCGGACTTTCTCTCGCCAGAGCGATGACCGAGAATTTAGGTGGTCAGTTGAAGTTGGCGTCGCAGATTAATCAGGGTTCCGTGTTCACCATCCTATTGGCTCAATAAACAAACACTCATGCTCTCCAACCGCGGACATGAGTGTTCAAACGTTATCGACCCTGGTTGCGCTTACTGCTCTAATCCTGCCTGCAGAATATGGAATGCCGCTTTCACTCGTTCCTGATTTGGGTAGTTTTTATTGGCAAGAATCACGATACCCGCTTCTTGGCTTGGAATGTAGACCACGTAGGCACCAAATCCACCGGTCGAGCCTGTTTTGTTGACCCATACCTCGTTCGTCGGTGGTGTCGGCGGCATGTTGATCTGAATTGGTTGAGGCTTAATGACCACATCCGTCGAGTTTCCTTCCAAAAGGGCATTGAGTTGGCTGGGGTACGGGTACATCTCCCACGCTAAACCTTGCGTAAAAGTACGGGACTGATAGAAGCCGATCCGGTTATTGACCAGTGCCTGCTGCATATCAGGTGCGACCACGGCCAACCCCAGGTTGGCTTTGATGTACTGTACCATGTCCGAACTGGTAGACTTGACCCCATACGCCTCTGCATCCAGTACACCCGGATTCACTCTCACGGCTTCGCCGTTCGCGTTATAACCAAATGCATACTCTTTCATTTTACTATCCGGCACATTGATGTAGGTATTGGACATACTCAGTGCTGGAAACACATTTTTTTCCATAACGGACGCGTAGTCCTCTTTCAGGCTTAACGCGGCGATATAGCCAAACAGACCGATACTGGGGTTCGAATAGAGCCTTTTAGTGTTGCTTGGGTACACTTCGCCCCAATTCCGATAGTACTGAACCATATCCCGATTGTTTTTCACCGCATCTGGAAACTGCAACGGTAACCCGCCTGCGAGGTACGTTCCTAACTCTTGCAAGGTTCGCGCACCGATAGTGCTGCCTTTCAGTTCGGGCATGTGTTGCTCCGCCGTATCCGTTAACGACAGTTGCCCCTTCACCTGCGCGTAGCTCGCCAGCGTGGCTGCGAATGTTTTGCTGACCGAACCCAACTCAAAAATCGTCGCTTCAGACACAGGCTGGTTTTGCGCTTTGTCAGCCACACCGTAATTGTAAAAATACGCCTTCCCCTCAATGACAACACCAAACGCCATACCCGGAATATGATAGTTCTGCATCAACGCTTGAGCCTGTTTGTCGACCTCGCTTTTTAGTTTTTCTCCCACGCCAGCCGCGTTAACGGCAGGCGCAAACAACATAGCCAGAGCTATTGCATTGATGGTTAGTTTTCTCACACACATTGAAGTGAACCTCTCCATTTATAACTATTACTTATTGATTTTTAATATATATCACTCTAGAAACACACCAATCGTAAGGATAGACGTATCAGAGAACAATGTGTTAAAACTAAACTCAGCCATAAGTTTAACTAAGATCTAATCATGAACATCACACATCTACCGTTGAATGCCCTGAGGGCATTTCTTATCTCTGCTAAGCATTTGAACTTCACCAAAGCCGCTATCGAGCTCTGTGTCACGCAGGCGGCGATCAGTCAGCAGGTTAAGATGTTGGAACAGCAACTGGGGGGAGCGCTGTTTTATCGTCTTCCGCGGGGATTAGCGCTGACCGATGAAGGAATGATGTTATTGCCGGTGGTTAAAAATGCGTTTGACAGTATGACCGATACGCTAGAAATGCTTGAACAAGGAATTCACCGAGAAGTGGTCAGTGTTGGTGCGGTGGGCACCTTCGCTCTGAACTGGTTGCTCCCAAGAATCAAAGACTTCAATGAACGTTTTCCCTATATCGATGTCAGAATCTCGACCAACAACAACGTGGCGGATCCCGTGTCCGAAGGGCTGGACTTCTTTATTCGTTATGGCAAAGGCAGATGGCATGCGACCGAAGCAGAGCATTTGTTTCCTGCCCCTTTAACTGTGCTTTGCAACAAAACGATCGGCCATCACTTAGAGAAACCGCAGGACATTCTGGGCTACACCTTGCTGCGTTCATACAATCCTGAGGAGTGGGCGTTGTGGTTTCAACAAGCCCATATACCGCTACCTAAGTCCAGATTCAACAGCATCACCTTTGATTCATCCATTTCGATGATTGAAGCCGCAGTTCAGGGATTCGGAATTGCATTAGCACCTCCCGTTATGTTCGAAAGAACACTCATGGAAGAGAAGCTCATCCAACCCTTCGATATCTTTCTCGACAACGGCTCCTACTGGCTAACAAAACTCCAAAGTCAAACTGAGACCAAAGCGCAAACCCTATTCAAGCAGTGGCTCCTGGAGTATCGCGGATAGTGAACGGGTATTAATCTTGAAACGTCCAGCTGTCAGCGCCATCAAAATAGCGGATATCGATGTTCGCCACCTCTCTGGGGTCAAACATCCGATAGTTCACCGCCAGACGATCACTATCCCACGCTTCCGTTGCGGTGTAGTGCGTCACACAACCGCACTGATTACAATGCTTAAAGCTAATGCATTTGTCGCCATGTTCGTAACTGCCCAGACCAAACTGCCCGATATCCACCTGGACCTCATTGCAAGTCAGGTACCCCCACAATGCGCCATAGCGGTGGCAGATCGAGCAGTTGCAACTGGTTGTGGTCTCGGTTAAACGTGGAATGGTCAACGTGACGTTGCCGCAATGGCATTTCCCTGTATACATAGTCATCCTGATTATTGGTTATTGGTTATTGGTTTCGAATACTATCGCAGCCCCTCTTGTGGAACAGAAATAAGGGAGCACTGAGTTAATGATCAGCCAACTCTTGTGGCGTCATATTCGCGGTTGATAATGGCAATAACGCACATCGCAAACGCCAGACCATGCTGGCCAACATTCGATATTCCGAGCTGTGATGTGTGGCCAGCCCGTCTGTCATTGCCTTTAATCGTGCCACCAGCTCGTCGATTTGTTTGCGATCATAAGCGTCGCGAATAATCACCTTACTCACCTCCGCCATGACCTGGCGTTTGGCTTCCTGAAGTACAGGATCGCGAGAATGCCAACGCCGTAAACACCACAAAACATGATCAACATTGATCATCACAACGCCCCAGCGTAAAACCCACTTCCTGACGGTCATGTCCTTACGTTGCAACGCGAGGTTGACGTGCTGGTAAATAAACGCCGCAAAATGCTCTTCACTCATTCGTGGTCTTGCCCTCAACTGACCACTAAACTGACGACGAATAATGTCAATGACAGAAGCTCCCCACTCTTTGTCTTTGTGAGGCTGGATGAGCGCAAATGACAGCAGCGCCAGACACGGACCAAGAGACATCGCCAATACCGAATTCAGGTACGACTGAACATCGTAGACTGGCGGATCGGTAATCATCAGCAATGAACCTAACATCACGATAAGAAACAGCATAAAAGCCTTGTTCTTTGGCTCGGCCAACCCTTCGATCAGCTTCATCGTCACCAGTAAAGGAAACAGCAGCATTAGAAACACACTCAAGTCATAGACGTGCACTAATACGAGAAACTTGAAGAAAAAGCAGAACACCGCCAGCACCAGAATGGCCTTGATCGCTGGCGCAATCACCAAATGTGGGTACGGGCGGGTACAGAACATAATGCACATCATGGCTGCCAGCGACATGAATGAGCTGCCTTTGTCCCATTGTGTGCCGATAACAAACGCGCAAGATACGACAATCACAGCAAACGTGCGCAGCGCGTTATAACCCGCCTGTTTGTGCTCAATAATGTCTTCAACTCGGGTGCCTTTGGGAGGATCAGCGCGAAGCTTTGAGGCTTGCGGTGCATTAAGATGCTTTAGCCAACGCAGATAACTGAACTGCAATTGCTGAAAATGTTGCAAGCGTTCCCAGATCGTATAGTAACGATGATCGTTGCGTGCGTCCGGATACATTTTCGCCAATACGCGCGCCACCTGGTAACGACATGGTTCAGGCTGTTTAAGTAAATCCAGATACTCCCGGACATGGCTTCTGAGGCTCTCTGGTTTCTCTTCCCAATCAATAAAAAAGCGCCGCATCGCCGTCAACTGCGAGTGCATCCGAAACAATAAATGCATCAGATAATTCAGTACTGCTTTATTACGCCGGGACTCCAGATTTCCCCACAGCGCCTGTACCCGAAGCAGATTGACCGACATGATTCTGCCGACAAACCCCAACAAGACGGAGACCGCTTTGTCGCTTTCCTTTTCACGCCACATCTCGATAGCGTGATCCAGCAGTTGCGAACGCATTGCACTTAAAGCCTGATGCAATTTGAGTTTGTCGTTCGATGAATCTGGCATAATCGCCAGCATCAACGCAGAGCAGACAATGCCTACGATCACTTCGCTGATCCGCCAATTGGTGGTGTAATACAAAGATTCCAACCCGACACTGTTGATCGAGCTGAACAGCACTAACGAGCTGGTGTACCCCATGATAGCGATGCCGTAGGCGTTGTCCCGGACCTGAATCGAAGACACGTAAGACACCAGCGCCAGCCAGGACGCAGCACAGAATACCAAAAGCCAGGGTTCATTCATGGTCCAACCCGCGATGATCATCGCCATCACTCCACCAACGACCGTAGCGACGATCCGCGCGAGTGAACGCGTCAATAAGCTGCCTGTTGTGGACTGACGCAGCACCGCCACCGTGGCCATCGACCAGTAAGGCTGTTGCAACTGAAAGTAAAATGCGACCGCCAATGCCAGACACATTCCGATTGCAATCCTCAGACTACTGCGCCACAAATCCGGACTGGCAGCCCCCCAAGGCGTATTTCGCCAGGGCAGCTTTTGAAACACGGTAGCTAACGCCTTATTCATTGAGGAGTGACAACCACAGTGCAACTGGTGCCGACAACCAACAGGGCGTGTGCAGGTAACGTATTCAGTTTAATGCGAACCGGCACGCGCTGCGCCAGCCGAATCCAGGGAACATTGGTCTTAACGGACGGAATGAGTGAACTGGCGCTGTCGACACTCTGGTCAGCAATCGCCCGGCCGATACTTTCCACCACACCAGTCAGGGTTTCATCGTTGCTGTATAACGTGATTTTGGCTCTATCGTTTACCTGAATGTGGCTAAGCTTGGTCTCTTCAAAATAACCGGTGACATAAAACGATTCGCTGTCGACCAGCGCCACCAGTGACTCTCCCACTTGGGTGTAGTGGCCCTGACGCACTTTAAGGTTGGTCACGTAGCCATCGGTTGGAGCCACAACCTGACTTCTTTCCAGTGACCAAGTGGCATGGTCTACTGCACTTTGCGCCTCTGCAACAGCGGCTTTTGCCGCCAGCGCGTCATTGATCGCATCATCAATACTCTCAGCCGGTATGGTGCCCGATGGCATGTTTCTGCGCCGCTTGGCAATGTGTTCCGCTTTGATTTGTTCCGCTGTCGCACGTTGCAACGAGGCTTTCGCCTGTTCCCGGGCAATCTGATAAGGCTGGGGATCGATAACAAACAAGATATCTCCCCGCTTTACCAGCTGATTATCTTTTACCCTGACTTCCGTAACTTTGCCGGCGATGTCGGAAGAGATACTGACGATGTCGGCATTGATCTTCCCATCCCTCGTCCAAGGCGCCGCCATGTAGTAATGCCAAATCCACTGTGCCATGAAAATCGCGATGAGCGTTAAAACTATGGTTAAGCCGTAACGTTTAATGAATTGCAATTGGATTCCCTCACAACATCAAAATTTTCAGACTCGCAGCCAGGCTGATGATAAAAAGTGACAAGTCAGCCAGTGACGGATGCCAGATATGGCCAGAGTGCAGAACAGGTCGGAGTATTTGATGTAACACGGCCCAAATCAACAGGCCAAGCAACACAACTCTCAGGAAAGGTGGAAGGTAAATAGAATCGGCTAAAATGACTTCGTTAAACCCCATTCATACCTCCTTAAAAGAATTATCATACGCCAAAGTTTGCAAGCTGCACTCAATATTTTGTCTTTAATTACTATAGCTTACTGAGCATGATAAGAGACGATGCACCACATTCATCGCCCAAATAACAACAAAGCCCTCAATTGAGGGCTTTGTATGATATTCAGGTGAATGCTGCATCCACCTAACCAGCAAACATCGATTAAGCGGGTGATCAACGCATCCGGACGACGTTCGTCTGTTGCTTACGTTTCATTTCAGCAAAACTGATCACAAAGGGCTGCGACTGCTTCACTTTGCCCGGTAGCGATGAAAGCGCGTTGTATGCCTCTTGCTTGGTTGCGAAATCGCCTACCGTAACGGTATACCAGCGTGTGCCCCGGCTCGCTTTCCAGTTTACCCATACCGGATGTTTTGGGTCTATATAGCGGATGTAATCTTTGACATCCTTCTCTTGTCTCAGCGCCAGGACCTGCATGGTGTAATGGTTGGGATTAAGGTAGCCATACGCATCTTCAGACGACATCACACCGACACACTCCCGGTTGTCCGCCACTGAATGAGGACTGACACACCCTGCCAGCATGAACGCTGCCGCTAAAGCTAAGATCTTACGCACTGTATACTCCTGTGTTATTGCATCTCTAGGAGTACACAGGCGACCAGTGGTCGGAGTTCAATAAATCTCTCAGGCGAGGTTGATGAAATCTTACCCGTTCAGCCAGCAGAATAACCAACACCCGCCGATGGATAACTGTCAGAAAGTCAAAAGCCGCCTAGACAGGCGGCCAATGAGAGATACTACCCTGCGTCACTATTTGCCGTTGACCAGATGACGATGAAGCGTATCTTTTAACTCTGCGCGCTCCATTTTAAGCTGGTTCATGGCCCTGTCGTCGATAGGAGCCCCTCTTAGTTCAAGAACCCGTATCTCTTTATCCAGAGCATCATAGTGTTTGGCATTTTGAGCAAAGCTTTCGTCAAGTTTACAAAGCTCAGTGATNCCCCCGCCGATGGATAACTGTCAGAAAGTCAAAAGCCGCCTAGACAGGCGGCCAATGAGAGATACTACCCTGCGTCACTATTTGCCGTTGACCAGATGACGATGAAGCGTATCTTTTAACTCTGCGCGCTCCATTTTAAGCTGGTTCATGGCCCTGTCGTCGATAGGAGCCCCTCTTAGTTCAAGAACCCGTATCTCTTTATCCAGAGCATCATAGTGTTTGGCATTTTGAGCAAAGCTTTCGTCAAGTTTACAAAGCTCAGTGATGGTATCCAGATGTTCTGGAAATTCGTGAGTCAGTGAGTGATTTTCGCCTAACATATCTACCTCTTTTAACCGTTCAGATAAATGGAAGGGATGGTTATCTCATCAATCAATGTAGCACTTGATCACGGAATATGATGCCAACTCAGGCATGAAAGCAGGACAAAAAATCGTCAATTTTAGACATTGAGACGTCAGCGTCAGGTTAAACGAAATGAGACTGATAGTATTTCGGTGTGACCGCCACTTTACGTTTAAACTGGCGTTGAAAGTGCGCCTGATCAGAGAACCCCAGAGACAGCGCCACGCCCGCGATGTCTTGACCTCGTTTCAGTAACACCTTAGAGCGTTTGATTTTCTCATCCATCAGATAGGCATGCGGTGACAAACCAAAGTGGTGTTGAAACGCCCTCAACAGTTGGTAACGGCTCATGTTGGCCTCCTCAGCGAGTTCACTAAGTTGATGCGCAGCATCGAGTTCATCCAGCAATTTATCACGCACTCTTTGTAAGCCCGGTAGATCTAACTGAGCCTGTGTCCGAGATACATCTTTGAGCTGGAAGCTGCGCGCAATAAACCGGAACAACTGGCTCTCTGCGGTCAACCGGTCACTCTCTGAATGTAAGGCTGAAAACAAGTTGAGAAAGTCTTGTTTGAGGTGCGGATTTCGCTCCAGATCGTAGCGAAATGGCTGGTAATCAAATGATACATCATCCAACACCTCCTGTTGGCACTCCCCCATTTTGCGAGTATCGACAAACAACATCCGGTAAGACCAAAGCCCTTGATGCGGATTGCACGCATGTACATCCGCAGGGTTGATCGTGACAATGTCACCTTTTCCGATGGTATGCCGCCTGCCGCGATTGAGATACAGGGCCTCGCCCTGATCGATGATTCCGAAAGAAAACTCATCGTGTGAATGAGCCTCGTAACACGCCGAACTGTTGTCAGCGACCCGCAACTCAACCCAAGGCAACTGCGTACTTAGCTTGAAATGGGCACTCCGGTCCTTTTTCATGAATCATCCTTGTGTTTACAGCCAAATCAGACCAATTGAACAGCCGAGCAATACAGCCATTCCTCTGTTAAAAGTACGTTGTTGAAACGGATTTTCAAGATATCCGGACAACATTCTTCCAATTACGGCCCAAATACCGACGCCGAACAGACACACCACTAACGACACTAATGTGAAATGGATGAGCCACACATCCTGCTGCGTCTGCCCAAGCACATACAAACTCACACCCGAGGCAGCGTACAACCAGGCTTTGGGATTAAGAAATTGAGTCATAGACCCTGTCCAGAAGCCGGAGACAGCGGCGCCCGCTTCGCCAACCGCTGTCACTGGCGCAGTATAAATTTTGTATGCCAGATAGAGTAAAAAGACACTACCGACACACTGCAACCCAAACTCCAGGCTCGGTAGGCTGCTCAATACGCTTTGCAGCACACTGCCTGAACAATACACCACTAGGGCGTAAGCGATGGAGGCGCCCGCTACGTGCATTAACGCCGCTGATAGCCCGCGGGTGACTGCCGTGCTGGTTGCCAAGAGATTGACCGGCCCCGGCGTCACCGCCCCTACGAATGCAAACACCACCATTGCAATCCAAACATTGTCCATGATTACGCTCCTCACTTTTTGACAAGCGTAATCCTCCCTGCCCAATGGGTATTGAACGATATTGCAGGCGGCGATCAGAGGGCTAAAAAAAGCTGATTGGCAAGTAAAAATCGAGTTCGAACTGCTCGTTGTCGTTCAGGAAGTGATTCTGATGATAGTGGACATACGCAGGCGTCGCACCGAGCTTGAACCCAGAGCCAGGTAACCAAGTTTCCAGTACCATGCTGATTTGTGGCAGCAACTCCCCATAAACGCCACGCAAGCGGAACACGGCATGCAAACCGCCCGGAATGGTCATCTGATTGACGATTCCACGAAGTTTGATGGGTTTATCAATCTCAATACACGCGACATAACGGCATTGGTTTAGTTCTATCCAAGCGGGATTGGAATGGTGCAAACCAAACTGCGTTGCGAAATCTCGCTGCTCGGCGTTAGCCCAGGCTTTTAAAATCAGCCAGCTGTTCCTAATAGACCTATTGTAACCCTGATGGCGAACATACGCCGTCATGCGCTCAGGTGTTTCAATGATTTTCGGCGATGGTAAGGATTTTCCGTACACACGATGATAGCCAGCAGCCACTTCAGGATCTTTCAGATACGGTTTGTCCGACACCTGAAGATCATGCTGGCGCCATTGGCCAGGCGCCATCTCAAAAGTGGCCTTGAAGGCCCTGCTGAACGAAGACAAAGAGTTAAAGCCGCACTTGTTGGCGATCTCTAATACCGACGACCGCGGATCAAACATCAGTTGATTCGCGGCATATTCCATGCGCGTTCTTCGCACATACTGATGAATCGATTCACCAACCACTTGTTTAAAAATACGGTGAAAGTGCTGTTCAGAATACGCCGCGACATCGGCCAGTTCTTTTGCAGAGAGCGCACCACTGATGTCGCGGTGAATGTGGTAAAGCACGTCATTGATTCGGGATATGTGTTGCTGACTCATCGACTAAATAGCATAAATAGACATGTTGAAGAGCATAAATGGACAAACAAACCAACGCAACGACTTGTACTATCGAACTATCATAAAATTCGAATAAATACAGGAACACAACATGGAAATTGCTCACTCTCTGCAACAGATTCAATCGTCGTACATCAGAGAAATTCTGGCCGCAGCCAGTGATAAGAACGTTATTTCTCTGGCCGGCGGCTTGCCAGATGAGAAGACATTTCCTATCGAGTTAATGAAGCCGACGCTTGAAAACATGGCCAATATGGCGCACGTTTTCCAATATGGCGCAACCGCAGGTTATGGGCCGCTACTCGAGCACCTAAAAGTACGTTTTGCACTGCCGGAAAGCCACGATGTCATGGCATGTACCGGCTCTCAACAAGGGCTGGATCTGATTGCACGTGCTTACATCAACCCCGGTGATGTGGTTGTCATGGAAGCACCGAGCTACCTTGGTGCGATGCAGGTTTTTGGTCTGGTTCAGGCTGAGATTGCTACCGTATCTCAAACGACATTCGGCCCGGATGTAACGCAATTAGAGGAAGTGTTTAAGACCCGTCAGCCTAAAATGTTTTACGCCGTACCGGACTTTCACAACCCGACCGGTGTTTGCTGGGCGCTGGACACGCGCCAACAAGTCGCCGATTTGTGTGAGCGCTATAACGTCGCCTTTATCGAAGATGCCCCTTATCGTGAACTCCGTTTCCAGGGTGACGCGTTACCTCTGGTCTCGGATTTCTGCCCTCAGCACTCTATCGTATTGCGCTCTTTTTCTAAAATAGCCTCGCCGGGGCTACGCATCGGTGCGGTTTCCGGTAAAAAAGAGTACCTGGCGCCACTGATTAAAGTAAAACAAGGCGCGGATCTGCACTCTAGCGTTCCAATGCAGGCATTGCTGCTCGGCTTGCTGGAGCATGACAACTTCGATCTGCACATGGAAAACATTCGTCAGTTGTACAAGTCACGCTACGAGGTTCTGCATGAAACCCTAAGTGCTCTGTTGCCTGATACCTGTGAACTCAAATCTATCGACGGTGGCATGTTTGTCTGGCTGTCTATTCCCCAATGTGACACTTTTGCACTTGCCAAAACGTTGCTTTCTAACGGTGTCGCGGTGGTACCAAGCCCTGTTTTCTACCCTCAACCAGAAGGTGCACCGGCCGCATTGCGTTTGAACTTCACCAACGCCGAACCCAAAGAGCTGGCCGAGGCTGTTCGTCGTCTGGCGGACGTGCTCAACGCTCTGTAAGCAAAGGACAGAGAAACAAAAGCACCGGGATATTCCGGTGCTTTTTCAGATATCAATGGTGCTGAGAAGTATCGTTTCGCGTTGACGCGAATTACCGCCTGCGGTGAGGTTTCTTCAACTCTGGGTGAAAGCGCCCTTTCGCGCCAAGATCGGCAATCGTGTATTCATCCGTTCCCGGAGTGTTGACATCGCGCGACTGCGATAACTGTAACGCGTCCATCATCATGGCCTCCAACCCGAGGTTATATTGCTGAAACTCCTCTTCAGTCAGCCTGAGTTTAGAGGTAATAAAATAGGCTGATTTGTTGTCCTGCTTAATACATTGCACGCGCTCTTTCAGCCCTTCCAGCACCTGATTCTTAAAATAACTCGGAAAACGATGCGACTCTGAAAATGCAATGTGCCTCGGCACAGCCACACGAAATCGTAGCCCACTGATGAGGTTAATCAATCCCAGCTTTTCAAGGTCGCGCAGATACAAATACATCGACGCTTCATCCAAATCGTACTTTTTCATCAACCAATCGGCATCGGCTCGGTCTGAAATCATATGATCCAATAAGGTATACAGCTCCTGATGCTCATAGAGTGCAGCGTCCTGTTCATCGCTAAAAACCGGCACCGCGGACACCGCCTCTTCCGCTCTGGCCATGATCTGCGATACCGATACCCCAACTAAATCAGCAATATCACACACTCTGGAAATGGACAGCGGCTGCTGTTGATTGAGCAGCCGCTTCACACTGACTTCAGACACACCAAGATGCTCACTGAGCGCTTTATACGAGACGCCTGCGCGTTTCAATTCCAGCTTAAGCTGGCGACAAATCTCACTGTGTAACGGCTCCACCTTGCCCTCTTGTATCTTCAAACTGACCATAAGGAATCATATATGGATACCTTTTGGTTTTCAATTGCACAAAAAAGGTCATTTAAGGATTCTTAGCTCAACGCAATCATTAAATCACGCATACACGAGGTCACTATGTATCACTTAGACCGCTCTTCAGATTACATACCAGAGCTGCATAAAAAAACATTCCAGGAAGATCCCCAACCAGTACCGGTAAAATCGGTCAGTCAACGCTCTCCGGGGCGTCTGCCGTTATTTGTCATGTGTCTTGTCGCGCTGGTGTTGGGCTGGCTGATACTCTAGACCAACCCCGCGTAACTTGTGCGTATCAGCGGCATCGTCGTGTCATGGCGAATCAGTGACTCACTTCGGGCAGTTGCTTCGCCATGACCACACCGAGCAGAGTGACGACTGAGAATACCAGCACGAGCGATGACAAGCTGATCACATGCGACAGCGCACCAATCGAACTCATCAACATTAGCATCAAACCAATCACCGTGTTGCTGACTGCGACATAGCTGGTACGTCGGTCGCCTTCAGCAATATCAACCAGATACGTTTTGCGCCCAACACGCACACCGTCGTGCGCAATGCAGACACAAAAATACAATACTGGCAGCAAGTAAACCGGGGCAGACGAACCATTCAGCCATTGCTCACACACAAACAGCACAACACCGATCAATGCGCTCATGGTCGCGCCAATGATCATCACACTTCGGCTGGACTGATCGGACAGGCGTCCCCAAAACGGTCCGGACACAAAAGAGGCCAATCCACTGGCAAACATAAACAGCGCCAATACCCACAGTTGATTGCCAAATGATTGCTGTGCCAGCACCACATAGTATGGGGCACTGAGCGCAGAGCACAGGAACAGCGTACGCGTAATGACAAAACGACGGAAAGTTGGATCGGTTTTCAGCAACGCCAGTTGTTTAAACGCTTCGAGCATACCGCTTTTTCCACCGTCAATTTCACCGGCATATTCATTAATCCTTGCATACACCACCGCGGCCAGTAGCCAAACGCCTCCAGCCGCAGCGAGACTAACCCCATAAAAGCGTTCGCTTGGTTCCACTTGCCACCACCAGGACAGCCCGAGCAAGCTGGCCAATATCAGGGTCACCAAACCGGCTGAACTGGATGACCAGCCGTTCACCTGACCGCGTTGGGATTTGGGAATGGTTTTACCGAGAATGTCTTTGGAGGCCACCGAGTTAAGACCACGTGACAGGCTAAATACGACCAATGCGGCGATCACAGCGTAACCAGCGGCCACGCCCGTCATGGTCAGAGCAATAAATCCAATCGCAAAAATGGAGAGCGCCTGTAAGATGCTGCCTGCCACCCACACCCATTTGCGTACTGGTATACGGCGAATATAGTGAGCGATACTCAGTTGCGGGATCAGCGATCCCGATTCACGAATCGGCACCAGCCAACCGATCAGATACACAGGCGCCCCGATGCTTTGCAGAATCCAGGGTAAGGTAACTTTCGGATTGATCAACGCATCACCCACTTTGGTCAGAAACTGGGCCACAATCATCTTAATAAAGTTGCCCGGCACTTCACGACACGCTGAATCTGGAATGGCTTTACAGGCTCGGGCATCCTCATCGTTAATGATTTTTTCGTAGATACTGTCCAGTGTTTGTTGATTCATGATCTTCTCCGGCAAATCGAATCTGGCCTTGTGGTGACGTCATTAAGTTAACAGCTTGTGTATAGAGATCAAATGGTTGCGAATCTCTGGCTTTCAGGTCAACATGGTGTTGTCTCTCCCCGCTTTAGGAGCTTGATTTGGCCACTCAGAACAAACTCATACGTTATCTCAGCATTGAAGCTGAAGACGCATTTCGCAAAGAAAGTGAACTGCTCAGCCAGGTACAATCCGGCGCGCTTTCTCAGGTTCTACTGCTTTGGCAAGCCAAAAGCCCAACGGTGGTGCTTCCTGCCGGAAAAAAATGGCCAAGAACCGCAGAATTAGACAGCGCAATCGCCCGCCTTGGCTGGAAGTTGGTCGAACGAAAAACCGGAGGGGCGCCGGTACCACAGCTTCCGGGCATTATTAATCTGTCCCACATCTACCACTGGCCGGACAATCAGCCTTATGACATAAAAGCCGCGTATCTCCATTTGTGTGACGTTCTGAAGCGATTTTTTACTCAATTCGGAGTGCGTACCGACATTCATGCCACTCCGGGATCCTACTGCGACGGTGACTACAACCTGAATATCGCCGGGCAAAAAGTGGTCGGCACGGCACAGCGGGTGCTGCTAAAGAAAGGCGGAGGACAAGTGGTCTTGGCGCAGGCCTGTATTCTGTTGCAGGCAAACCTGGCGCAAATCGTTGAGCCGATACGGGTATGCAATCGACTCAGTGGCCAAACCGCTGACATTCTTGCGGATGTCCACACGCCGCTGTTCGACCACCTCTCAGACCATCCGAGTGTGGACAGCCTTTATCAAGGCATCACTGATGCCTTTCTCAGCCAGCGTTAGATGACCTCACCGAGCAGATTCCTGATTGAGTAGCGCTTCGATCTCCGCTCTCAGCGCATCAATTTGTTCAACGACGCTCGGACGACCCTGATGAAAATCGACGGGCGAGCGGTTAAGTGCACACACGGTACCAACCGCTTGACCCTGAAAATGAATCGGCACACCGTAATAAGTACCTAAATCGAATTTCACCAGATCTTCATTACCCTGCCACTCAGCGTCGGTTCGGGCATCTCCAACCAATAACGGCTGATTCGTATCGATGACACGTTCACAATACAGCTCATGGCAACCGGCTTGATTGCTTTTCGGGCCCGCATCTCCCGGGCTGTAGATCTCTTGAGTATTGGCGGCAAATACCACCATTTCATTGGGCATCGACTGCATCACCAACAGCGAGTGAAGCCCAGAGTCGGTGGCGATTTGATTCAGTTTTTGAGTGATAGCGGCGTGATGAGCAGCAATTGCATTCAGTTCCATTGAGGTCTCCTGGTTGTCAAAATCAAGCACTAAGGTGTGATGAATGGGTCACAGTCTAGAGCGCTTCGTTGGATATAACCGTTCTACTGCTCAATTTCTTTCATCCGTATGTGTTTATTGTATTGATGCCTGTTCAGGCACGCAGGCCGATATGCGCTTCGTAAGCCATTGTTCGAAGGCCGTAACCAAGGGCGAACTTTCCTCAGGTAAGCCCAACAACACATAATCGTGTCCGGAAGGCACAAAACCGAAAGGTGCTATCAAACGGCCACTTTGCAAATCGTCCATGACCAGTGGATACGGGCCAATCGCTGCGCCGAGCCCATCGGCTGCCGCCTGCAAACAAAAATAAAAATGCGCGTACGTTTGATTGTGCTGATGGCTTAATGGAGCATGATTCGCCATCGCCTGCCACTCTTGCCAAGCCTCCGGCCGGGTCTGACTGTGCAACATTTTAAGCGACGCAGATTCAGTACAAATCTGTTGCCAATACTCAGGGCTCATGACCGGCCCTACCCATTCTTCCACCAAAGTGGTTTTGGTGTAGTTTTCGGTCAGGGGAAAATCATCACGCCGGATCGCCAGAGACAAACCACTGCGACCGAGTAACACCGGGCCACCTGCCGTCGATAAACGAACATCGGCTCCCGACTGGGCATGAAACTCCCCCAATCGAGGCATCAGCCAACGCATGGTCAGTGTCGGCTCGCACGACACTTCCAGCGCTTGTGTTTGCAGCCGGGAAAGGTGTTCCACTCCTTGTTGCAAAGAACCAAACGCTTTATCGGTGTAATCACTCAGCGCCTTGCCCTGTGCAGTCAGTACCACATTGCGCCCCTGCTTGGTAAACAGAGGTTGTTTGAGATAGCTCTCCAACGTTTTTATCTGCTTGCTGACCGCGCCATGCGTCAGGTTGAGTTTCTCGGCCGCCTCACTGAACGTTTCAGATTGCGCCGCAACATGAAAAACATAAAACGCTTTCAGATGCCTCATACGTGAGTTTTCCTCACCTATCAATCGAATTCTTTTCGATTATAGACCGGCACTTAGCAACCTACAATTAGCGAGAAAATTTCATTCTTATCAAGGACAATCTGTGGAAGTTATCAGCTTAGCCATATTAGGCATACTCATTGTAATCAGCCCAGGGGCAGACTTCGTTTTGGTATTAAAAAATAGCCTCAACGCGGGCCGAAAGGCGGGGCTACTTACCGCGGCTGGCATCAGCCTAGCGATCACTATCCACATTTCGTATTCCTGGCTGGGAATCAGTTACCTGGTCTCACAGAATCAATGGTTGTTTATGGGGATAAAATACGCAGGGGCTGCGTATCTGATTTATCTTGGGATCAAAGGGATACTCAGCGCGTCAGCCGATGCAGCCCTCTCCTATTCCGCGGAACAGCCACTTGCAGCGCACCGGTATCTGCTGCAGGGATTCCTATGCAATGCGCTGAATCCGAAAACAATGCTGTTTTTCCTCAGTATCTTCAGCCAGGTGATCTCGGCTGACGGCAGCACCGACATGGAAGCCCTGCTTTATGGCGTGTATATGATTGCGCTCCATGGAATCTGGTTTTCTCTGGTGGCCACATTGATTACCGCGCCTTTGTTGCAGAAACGTCTGCTGGGCATGAAGAAACGGCTTAACCAGGCCTGCGGCGCAGGATTGATGCTGTTTGGTGCAGCGTTAGCGGTTAAAGCGTAATCACCGGGAAACTTGTTGCGCGGTCCTTGCGGACCGCGTTTCTACCACATTACTGACGACCACCAGCAGCAAGGCGGTGCCCATCAACATAGCGGCTACCGGGAACAGTGGAGCATAAACGCCTTGCCAGTCAAAAAAGGCCGACATGGCACTGCCAGACAACGCCTGAATCAAAGCAAACATTGCCGTCGCCAAACCCCACATTTTCTTGTGGTGCAATACACCCACCAGCTCAGCCAGCCGCCCTGAAGTCAACGAGACGACACCAGGAATCATCGCCCCGACTAAAAACGAGGAGACCGCCAGCCCGGCTGGTGTGAGGATAAACACAGGTATCGCGACAGCCGATGTTTTGATGATAAAGGCACATACAATCGCACCTCGCCAGCCAGCCATTCGCACCAGAAGATTGGCGATCAGCGGCCCGGACATGGTGCCAAAACCAAACATGCTCCAGTACCACAGCGCTTGTTTCGTCCCTTGATTCAATTCCGCCGCGATATAATCGACCCAAAAGATGGTGTGAGGAATGAAACCCGCCGCATCGAATCCGTACGCCAGAATCACCAACCAAGCAGCAAGGCCAGGCTGAAACATATCTTCGTTCTGCGTATGTCGTGATGCCTCAGACCTTGTTGGCGCGTATAAACGGCGTAATCCAACACCACACAATAAGGTGGAAAGCAGCGCCATCAGCCCCAACACCAACCAGGTTTGGGTTAAACCAACAGAGAGTAAAAACGGCATCACCACGGCGGAGATTACCACCCCAAGACCGATGCCCATAAAAATCATCGTGCCAATCGTATTGCGGTGGCGTTCAGGCGTATTGAGAATCGCGAAGGAAGGGCCGACCACAATCAGCATGCCACCACCAATTCCGGAGAGGCAACGCCATAATGCAAACCACCAAAAGGAAAATGGCGTAAAACACACCAGATACGCCAACCCCACAGCCAGTGCAGACACCAGCAAAACCCGAGCAGAACCAAAACGCTCCGAGACTTTGTGCGCCAGCAAGGCACCGATCAGATACCCCAGTAAGTTCGACGCGCCAAGGTAGCCAGCCTCCACCGACGTAAACCAGTTTCCCTGAGCCAGAGCCGGAATTAATGGCGTGAACGCAAAACGGGAAAGTCCTATCCCCATCAGGGTTGCATTAACGCCAACAAGTAACGCGGCAGTGGTTTTGCTGATCGCCATCCTGGCTCCTTTTGTTTGCCGCTTCGACGGCGGGTTGTAGCACGAGTTATTCAACTACTTTGTCAGAAGCGGAACCAAAAAGCGAGCCATGAAATCACGCGGTATAGTGCTATACAAGTCCCTGACTCGCCGAGGTTTATACGTCGTAAATTTCTGATAAGGTGGCGTAACTGCGCAATTTCAATCAGGCAACGCGCAAATTCACTGATTATGATAACGCCAACTTCTGAACATTAAGACGAGACAACGATGAGTGTGATTCGCACCAGAGAACAACGAGTGCAACGTGTATGTGATTATATTGAGCGACATCTGGATGATGATCTTTCACTGGATCTGCTCAGTGACATCGCTGCCTGCTCAAAGTACCACTTTCATCGCGTGTTTAAGGCGTCGATTGGTATCAGTACCATACAATATCTTCTGTTGGCCCGATTACGAAGAGCGTCATTTCGCTTGGCCTTCGAGCCGCAGAAAACGGTCACAGATATCGCACTTGAAGCTCGATTTGATAGCCCGGAAGCCTTTTCGCGGGCATTCAGTCGCACGCTTGGCCAAACACCGTCTCAGTTCAGAAGTCAGCCGGACTGGCCAACCTGGCACAGCCGACTGGAAATTCATCCGATAAAAACAGGAGACATGAACTTGGACGTCAGAATCATTGACTTTCCGCGCACTCAGATTGCGTTTATCACGCATCAAGGTGATCATCAGCGCGTGCTGGAGACCGCTTCTAAACTGATTGAGTGGCGCAAACAAACCGGTTTATCGCCGGTGAAAACCAGCCAAACGTTTGGCATTCCGTACAGCGATCCTAACGATACGCCCAAGGAGGCATTTCGTTTTGATATTGCAGGCAGTGTACTGCAAGATGTGCCCGAGAACGAATTTGGTGTCGAAAATGGCGTGATTCCTCCGGGACGTTGCGCGGTGATCCAACATAAAGGGAGCCACGACGGGATCAGCGATACGGTGTATCACCTGTATCGAAAATGGTTGCCGGACAGCGGCGAAGAGCTGAGAGATTTTCCATGCTTTTTCCACTATCTGAATTTAATCCATGAAGTGGACGAGTGTGACCTGATCACCGACATCTATCTGCCGATCAGATAAGGCTGTCCGCCCTATAACGTAAATTACGGTCTGGTGACTGCAGCGCCAGATCGTACCGCGTTCGACATCAGCGTTCAGCCAAAAGTCAACACATCACCGTCGCTGAGCGTGGTTAATTCCGGCCCTAACAAATGAATCGTTCCCGGTAGTTCAGGCGTGCGCTGGCCATCAAACTTCAGCGTCACGTGCCCCAGTTTGGCAAGGTTGTGATTGGCCACTTTGCCGACAGCCGTCACCACATATGCCCGTTCACCGATCAGTAACGTGGTGTCGTGATCTATCTGTCCGACCAACTCCGATCCTGAATGCACAAAACAATACTCCCGCACCTCTTGCGGCGCATTGTGTCCAAACAAAATCACCATATCATCTTGCAAAGCATCTCTGGCGCATTCTCCTACCGAGAGGATCGTCGTCTGATATTGCAACATATGCCCTCACTGATAAATGAAGAACGACACGAACCAGGCAATCAGCACCGTTGGCGCTCCCGTTAGAAACCGGGAGTACAACACTGAGGGCACCCCAACCTGCACGGTTTCTTGCTTTGATTCTGCCAACCCCAGACCGACCGGAATAAAATCGCATGCCGCCTGAGCATTGATAGCAAACAGAGCCGGCAAAGCAAGATGCGGGGGTATCGTACCCATACCAATTTGAGTGCCGATAAGAACGCCGATCACCTGAGCGATGACTGCGCCAGGTCCGAGAAACGGTGACAGCAAAGGAAACGAACAGATCAACGCAATCGTCAGTAGGCCCAGCGGGTTTCCGGCCAATGGCGATAACGCATTCGCAATCACATCGCCCAAACCGGACGCCAAGATCACACCAATCAGCATTGAGACGAACGCCATAAACGGCAGAATGGTTTTCAGTACTGTATCGATCGTTTCCCGACCGGCCTGATTCAACGTGGCCATAACGGATCCCATCCCGATACCGACGCGAGCCAGCAACCCATCCGTCTGTTGAGTCAGTTTTTTTGTGGTATCAATCGTATCACTTTGAGCCAGAGGTGCAGATTCGCGTTGGGGCACATCGCGTTGGTTGAGCAGAGAAAAGCAGCCACTGCGTACATCCGACACATAGATGTCGTCCTGAATGTATTGTGCCAACGGGCCACTTTGGCCAGTGGCGTGGATGTTCAGAGTCGGGATACGTTTTTTAGGATAGAGCCCACAGCGCAACGTACCACCACAGTCAATCACCACACAGGAAATGTGCTCGTCGGGTACGAAACTGTCGAAACCATCCACCGCCTGCATCCCTGTCATGCTCACCATTTCATCAATGAATACCGGACGAGTGCCCGCAGTGATGTAGACGATTTTCTTCTCTGGCTCCACAGGAATAAACAACGGCCCGCCCCAGCCGCCCTGCCCGCGGATCACTTTTAACACCGTCATGCCTTCTCTCCGGCAGAATCCAGATCGACCTTGTCATTCAATGTCACCCCCTGCTGTCTGGCGACCCATTGCGTGGTGAGGTCAGTCACCCAACCACGCAAAAAGTTTGTCACCAAACCAACCAATAAATACGAAATGGCGAGTGGCCCGAGCGACAACCCCTGTTGAGTGATTCCGGCAGCGATCCCCAGATAGATGAAAAGCTCACCGGGGTTCACGTGGGGAAACAGACCATTCATGGTGTGACAACTGTAAGAAGCCGACGCGTAATAGGAGGGTTTGTATTTTTCGGGCAAGAAACGTCCGAGGCTGAGCACCATCGGATTGCAGAACACAAAGGTGCCAATCGTCGGTAACAACAGGTAGCGTGACACGGGATTGGAAGCGCTTTTCTGCGCCAGTGTTTCAATATGGTGCTGACCAATAAAACGAATGAGAGCGTTCATCGCAACCAACAGACAGATCAGCAATGGCAGCACTTGTGTCACCATACCGGTAAACACCTCACCACCCTTTTCAAACAGACCGATAAACCAGTCTGCTCCCTTCACGATCCAATCCATGCTTTCGGCTCTCTATTAACCCGGTGAATAGCCGAAGTGTTTCCCTTATTGACACATTGAAAAAGAGGCAAAACAAAAAAGCGTGATTTTAATCACCAAGAATTTTCATTCTAAAAGCATAAAATTGAAAGAGACAACAAAATGAAAAATAAAACGCAATAAAAAAGGAAGCCTTTGGGCTTCCCTGTCTTACGATTCTCTATCTACACTAGGCATCTACTGTGATCACCTGAATCCCTTTGCTTTCCAGATAGGCGGCATCTTCTGCCGAAATATGGCTGTCGGTAACCACGACGTCAATTTTCTCCAGCGGCACCACCACATTCGGGCTGCGGCGGCCAAACTTGCTGGAATCCGTCACCACAATAATCTGATTTGCAGCCTGGCACATCGCCTGACTAACCTGATACGCTTCGTTGTAAGTGGTGGTACCCTGAGCGAGATCAAAGCCATCAGCACCAATAAACAACTTGTCGAAAGAGAACTGCTTGAACGCTTGCTCCGCCAATGTTCCGTGGAACGAAGCTGACTTACGGCGATAAGTGCCCCCCGGCATCAGCACCGTGTGTTCTGCTTCTAAATTGGCGACGGCATTCACAATGTGGATGCTGTTGGTCATTAAGGTCAGTGCCATCACGCGCTCAAAATGCGGCACCATCTGTAATGTGGTGCTGCCACAATCAAGAATAATGGAATCACCGTCGTTTACCAATTGAGAAGCGGCTTTGGCAATCAGACACTTACGATCTAGGTTGACCGTTTGTTTCTCATCCATAGAACGGTCTTCACTGCTGACACCACTCGGTGAACACGCTTCTGCAGCGCCGTAACGGCGAATCACCAGCCCTTCTTCTTCCAGAGAACGTAAATCGCTTCGAATTGTGGCTCCTGAGGTTTCAAAGGTATCCGCCAGATTGTTGACTGACGTCTTACCATTGGCACGCAGATAATCCAGCAACTGCGCTCTTCTGTTATCTAAATTCATAGCATCGACTTAATAATTAAACTCATGACAGTCTATAACAGTTCTTTTTCAATTTAAAAGTCAATGAAAGAGATTCTTTCACTATTGCTTAGAAATTGCGACGCTTAACGCTTCCTGAACATTCATGTCGAGCTGAGACAAAAGCGCTTGAGGCGGCGGAAATGCCTGGCCAATCAAAGACGACAGTGTTTTGGGTCTGGCGAACACCGAAATACCCTTCATGACTTTGGCATCCACGATACGGTGCGCGCTGTCTTCAGCCAGGACCACGACCGTTCTGGGTTTCCAGCGGCTCTGAGTCCGGCCAATTTTAACCTGACCTTTGTGCGCCATCGCCTGAAGCATTCGATTGAATGCGCGGATTTGCAGGTAGCCAAATACAATCTGAATCGCCCATGCACCGGCGGCAAAATAAATCAGTATCGTTGTTGAGTCCATCTTTCGTCTCTCTGTTAAAAAGGGGCAAGCCAGTGGCCTGCCCAAGATAAGTTGCCCTTATTCTCGGAGCATAGGGCTTAATCCACGGGGGGTGGATTAGAACATCACCTGCCCGCCGGTAATATTGATCGACTGACCGGTGCAGTACGCCGCCTCGTCGCTGGCATAGAACTTCAGTACGTTGAGGACATCCTGATATTCGCAACCGGCTTTCAGTGGTACTTTATCAATATAAATCTGCTCAACTTCCGATTCTGGCACACCCAGTTTTTGCGCGTATTGAGGCAGCAAAGACTGGAACATCGGGCTCTTCAACAAGTTACCCAGCATCAGAGAATGCACCGTTATCTTATGCTCGGCAAGATCCAGCGCCAGTGACTGAGTCAGTCCGACACCACCAAACTTGGCGGCCGAATAACCACTGTTGTGCTTCGAGCCTACTTTACCTGATTTCGAGTTGATCTGGATAATGCGTCCACCACGCTGCTCACGAATCATCACTTTGGCGGCTTCACGGGCGCAGAGAAAATATCCCGTCAGGTTGACATCAATGGACATCTGCCAGGCGTCCAGCGGGAAACGATCGATTTTGGCCGCCTGAGCGACGCCGGCACTGTAGACTAACAGATCAATCCGGCCAAAATAGTCATCCACCCTTTGAACCATGTTGACCACGCTCTGTTCTTTGGTCGCATCGACTTCCACACCGAAGGCCGTCTCCTGACCGTATTCGCGGTTGATACGTTCTGCAACCTGCTCGGCATTGCTGCCATTCAAATCCGCGACCGCGACACGATATCCTTCATCCGCCAGCCCAAGACTCAGGAATTCACCCAAAGTCTGACCACCACCGACAACTAACGCAACTTTACTCATAACTTACACCTTACTCTAAATGTGCTCTGCCACAGGCGCAGAGCACGAATACTCAATTCAAAAACACAATTTCATCGCCACAACGAACCTGTTGTGGACGGGCACCATTCACATGCAGGCACCCTGGGTACTCAGCCTCCGCCAACGCGTCAAACCGGATCGTGATATGGCCAAGCTCGGCGAGGTTTTGGTTGACCACCTCACCCACCGCGGTGATCGGATACTGCTGCTCCCCCAGCTTCAACACTCCGCCAGGCTTTATGTCGCCTTTCAGCGCGTCGTGGTTGTGAATGAAGCAGTATTCAGCCGCATCGACAGGCGCAACATTGCTGAAAATAATCATCATGTCGTCTTCCAACGCGCTGTTGGCAAACTCACCAATACTTTCGATCTTTACCTGATACAGTGGTGACATTGCATCTTCCTCCTATTGATAGATAAACATGGAGACAAACCAGGCCAGCAGCACGGTGGGTGCTCCGGTCAAAAAGCGCGAATACAACACCGATGGCACCCCAATCTCGACTGTTCTCGGCTTGGCTTCTGCCAGACCAAGACCAACTGGAATAAAGTCACACGCCGCTTGAGCATTGATGGCAAACAGGGCGGGCAGTGCCAGATGCGGCGGGATATTTCCCAGACCAATTTGCGTACCGACCAGCACCCCAATCACCTGCGCGATCACCGCGCCGGGGCCAAGAAACGGCGACAGCAGCGGGAACGAGCAGATCAATGCCAACGTCACCAGGCCAAAAGGATTCTGCGCCAGCGGCGTTAGTGCATTGGCGATCACATCCCCCAGGCCGGAGGCCATGATCACCCCAATCAACATGGAGACGAACGCCATGAACGGCAGGATGGTTTTTAACACCGTGTCAATGGTTTCGCGCCCTGCCTGAAAGAACGTTGCCATGACCGATCCCATACCAATACCGATGCGGGCCAGCAGGCTGTCACTCTGTTGAGTGAGCTTTTTACTGGTGTCGTACTTACTCTCTTCCTGCGGTGCTGCGTCTCGAACGACGGGTTGAACGTTAACGCCGTCGCCATCAAGCAACTGGATATCGTTCTCCCGCACGCCAGATACGTAAATATCTTCTGTGATGTACTGCGCCAACGGCCCGCTTTTTCCTGTAGAGTGAATGTTCACGGTTGGGATGCGTTTTTTCGGATACAAACCGCAACGTAAAGTGCCGCCGCAGTCAATCACCGCCACGCCGACCTCTTCATCGGGAATGCTGGTTTTAAACCCATCCACCGCGTCGTAGCCAGTCAGCTCAGCGATACGGTCTACAATAGCGGGACGCGTTCCCCCGGTGATGTACACCACTTTCTTGTTGGCTTCGACGGGCAGCTCCAACGGGCCACCCCAACCACCATTGCCTTTTTGTATGCGTAATACCTGAGACATATTCCATTTCCTCTGTTAGCTGAAGTGAACCTGACGTTCCAACTGGACGCCTTGCTGACGCTCGACCATGGACGTCGTAAAATCGGTGATCCAGCCACGGAAGAAGTTAGTCACCATCCCCACCAGCAGATAGCTGACGGCCAAGGGACCAAGTGGCAAGCCCAAAGTTGTCAGACCGCTGGCAATACCGAGATACACGAACAGCTCACCCGGATTAATGTGCGGGAATAAACCGTTCATTGAGTGGCAGCTATACGAGGCTGCCGCATAATAGGAAGGTTTGTAACGCTCCGGCAGGAAGCGACCGAGACTGAGCGTCATCGGGTTACAAAATATAAACGTGCCGATCACTGGCAAAACCAGGTAACGGGAAACCGGATTTCCGGCACTGCGCTGCGCCAGCTTTTCAACCCGATCTTGGCCTATCAACCGGATAAGCGCATTCATCGCCACCAGCAATGCAATTAAGAGAGGCAGAATACCGGTCACCATACCTGTAAACACCTCTCCCCCTTTTTGAAACAGTCCGATAAACCATTCCGCTCCGTGAATTATCCATTCCATAATCAAACCTCGTTGTTGTTATTGGCTCTGTGTCAGAGCTCACTTTTATACTTTCACTTTAATTTTCACTTTAAAAGAAAAAGTTTTTACTTTGTTGATTAAAATCACACTATATAATTTTCAAAATAAAACAAATGAAAGGATAATGCTGAATTTAAAAAGGAGCAAAAATGGTCATCACGGTCAATGACAACAGGAGGAAAAGTGCGATAGTGCCCATGTGGAATAGTTATAGGATACCCGACCAGACACAGGATTAAATTACTGTTTTTAATAACATTAATCCCAACATAAAACGAGTCATCGTGATAGTCAGAGCCAGTCGTCTTGTCATTCGAGACCCGTTATCCAGACAGCATATGCCTGCTCTAAGTCACAGATGTAAGCCAAGTCACTACCTATCATTCATCACTTGGTGTAAAACTAATGGCATCATTTCTTTCAAATTAAAAGACACTCATCGAACTAACTGAGCATTGAGCTTTTGATATGAAAATTACATCGTGGCTTAGTCAACCGTATTGGCTAAGTCAAAGCGAGCGAACAACACCGGACATGATCATGGAAACACATCACTCAATTGAAGAAATCTGCCAGCTCGGTCGTGGCGTGATTGAACAGGAACTGGAGCAGGCGAAACGGCTGCTGAATACCTTGAACCAGTCGTTTGCTGATACCTGTCAGGCTATTTTGAATTGCAGCGGGAAAGTGATTGTGACGGGAATTGGCAAATCCGGGCATATTGGTAAGAAAATCGCGGCGACCCTGGCATCCACCGGATCCCCGGCTTTCTTCGTTCATCCGGCAGAAGCCTTACACGGTGACCTGGGCATGGCACGTCATGGTGATGTGGTTATCCTGATCTCCAATTCAGGCGAAGCGAATGAATTTAAACTGATGGTGCCACTGCTCAAGCGTCAGGAAATTACCACCATAGGGATGACCGCCAACCTCAACAGTTTTCTGGCCAAAGAGTGTCACCTGGCGCTAGATATCGCGGCAGAAAAAGAAGCGTGTCCACTTGGCTTGGCGCCCACTGCCAGTGCGGCAAATACCCTGTTACTTGGTGATGCGCTGGCGTTAACCGTGATGACACTTCGCAACTTTGATCACAATGATTTTGCGTTATCTCATCCTGCGGGCTCTTTGGGCAGCCGCTTGTTGACCAGTGTAGAGCAACTGCTGGATGCACCGCACAAAAACGCCTTTTGCTCACCAGACTCCAGCCTGCAGGAAGCCGTGGGAGTGATGTGTCAAACCGGGTTTGGTTTAATCGCAGTGGTTGCAGATGGCAAGCTGCATGGGGTGTTTACCGACGGTGATTTGCGTCGCTCATTTGCCAAGGGCGTCGCACCGGATACCGCGATTAGTCACCTGATCAAACCGGGCGCCGTGACAACGTCCCATTCGGCGCTGTGCTTCGATGCACTAACGTTGATGCGCGAACGTGCGATTACCGCGTTGCCAGTGCTGGACGAGAACGACCATTTTGTGGGCGTCATCAACCAGCATACCATTCAAAAAGCGGGTATTTACTGAGCTGAGTTACTCAACTCAGAATCAAGACAGCGCGGCGATAGCGGCGCTGTCACTCAAACCCTTCTGCCAAATCAATCGCTTGCCTCGCTTCACTGAGGCTACAACCACACATATCCACCAACGCCAATGCCGAAATACCGGGGTGTTGCGCAATCACTTCGGCTGGCGTCGCTTTGGGCGCCGGCAACTGCTTTTCAATCGCAAGCTGAATCCAATAGTAATCGGCGCTGAGTTGCTGGTGTAACTGACGCAAGTTCTGCTCTTCTCCGCTCAGTAGCCAATGGCGTGAACGTCGAATACGTTTCAGACTGACGCCACACGCTTGTACCAGCGACAACACGTGCTGTTTGTCTACCACACGATGGACAAAACTATTGAGTTGAACGGATAACATGAGGAACAGAGTCAAAGGAAATGATTGGCAGATTATACAAAAACATCAGGTTCGGCCAAAGCGAACCTGATGTTGCAGTGGTTGTTACCAATAATTTTCGCTGGCGTATTGACCTGGTTTACGGCGCAGGTGCTTTTCTAAACCAAATTGCTGCAGCACATCCTGCGTATCGTGAACCATATCCGGGTTACCACACAGATACACAAAGCTTTTGTCTGCCCGCAACGTCGCGCCGGCCTGCTGCTGAATGGCACCGCTGCTCAGCAAATCAGGAATCCGGCCTCTGAGCGCATAAGGCACTTGCTCTCGGGATACAACCGGCACATACACTAAACGTCCCTGATAGTGCTCCTGCAGTTCTTCGATCTCTGCTCGGTAGACCAGATCTTCTTCATGACGCACGGCATGCACCAGCACCAGTTTATCCAGATGGCTGAGTGCATCAGGCTCACGCAAAATAGAGATAAACGGGCCAATCGCGGTACCAGTGGAAAGCATCCAAAGCTCTTTTGCTGGCTCAGGCAACTCGCCTACCGTCATAAAACCGGATACCGTCTGACCCACATAAACGGTATCGCCAGTGTTCAGTTCATGTAAACGTGGGGATAACTTACCGTGCTCAGCGGTAATGATCAGAAACTCCAGATGCGAGCCGGATGCCCGGTAGCTCGACACCATGGAGTACGCGCGCTTGTGCCACTGGTCTTCGTCTTCCTGCAACGCCAGTTTCGTAAACTGCCCGGCGTCATAGCGGCCGATATCAGCGTCCACCCACAAACTGAACTGATTTTTCGTCCAGTCTTTTCGTCGCACGACTGTGCCCGGGATTAGGTCACGAGGTACTTCTTTCATACAATCCTCCATCAAGGCAGATTTGAAATGCTGTTACTTCTAAGCCTAGGTGATATAAGCAAAACTGATCGGTTTTACGTGTCATATTCCCCCAGGTTCAGGACCCTGTCACCATCCTGTGCCTGTGACTAACTTACTCCTGAGGTGATAGAAAAATCAACACAACAACTGTAGGGACATCGCAATAAAAAAGCCCCGCAAGATGCGGGGCTTAGGTTCGATTCTCTGGCTTACATGCCCAGCCCTTCGGTTAAGGCTTTTATCTGCTGCAGATCCATCTGATGCACTTTGATCATTTGATCCAATTGACTCAGACGAGAGTTGGCTTCGTCTTGCTTATCACACGCATCTGATTTCGCATCCCATGAGCGCCCTTCCAGATAGACATCGCACTCTTTTTTCAACTTGGCAATTTTAGGGACCAGTTTTTCACGCTCAGATTGCAGTGCCGCCAGCTCTTGTTTAACCTTCACTTCACGCTGGAAAACTTCGCGTGAGCGCTCCAGCACTGTCGCCTGAATATCGGCCTGCGCATTCAGCTTCATGTTTTTGTCGTCCGCTTCTGTCAGCAACTTGGCTTTTTCGCTGACCTGAGCTTTCAATGTTTTGTTGCTGCTTTCGAGTTTAGTGATTTGTGCTTTCAGTTGTTCGACCTCGGCCTGATGCACCTGGTCGCGCTCTGCAACCGCTGCGCTAATTTTCTCTTCCACTTCAGCGCTCAGTGCCGCCTGACGCTGCGCCGCTTGATCAACAGAGGCTTTTTTACTGTCTTCTACCTGCTGGTATTTCTCTTCCAACACCTGATAGTTGGCTTCCCATTGCTTCGCCGTGACGCTTGAGCCAATCAGACCACCCAGAGCCAGTCCCAGCACAGCGGCAATAGCAATATACAGATAAGTGCGCTTATCGCGCTCTTCAATCACTACTACATCTTCGTCGTGTTGATTTGTCTCATTACTATTATTCACTCGGTTACTCCGTTTGCTCGTCAGCGGGTTAGTTCAGCAACAATGATGGAAGCGGTATACACCAAAAAACCGGCGATCAGCGTGATCACGACACCTTTTCGTAATTTTTCGTTCGTCCGGTAGCGGATCAACAAAAATGCCATTACTACTAAAATTGCGATCGCCAAAAGTCTAGTCATAACAACTCCTTGTTCAGGGAAACGCTCCCCCATCATTCCTCTTGCAACCTTAACAAAATGAGAGAGTTAAGCATGCAAAGACACTACCATTTTATACCATTTCCGTGCGGATAAAGGTCAGAAAAAAGTAGTTTCGGCCTCACCACTGCTCAAATCATCGACAAACAGGATTTTTGTAGGTGACATCACAAAATCTTTTGGTTACTATCCGAAAGCAAATCATCTACCAATAGATGATTGTTCCGATGAAGACTGCAGGAGAGTGGTTTTTAACCAATATATAACATTTGGTTAAACTAACCCGCCGAAGAAGTAAATCTTTCAGGTGCTTTATTCTAACCCTGGTTAGAAAACCCTTACGGGAAAGCGAGGACTGTAGTTGGAGGAACCTCTGGAGAGAACCGTTTAATCGGTCGCCGAAGGAGCAAGCCGTGTGCAAACAGGGTGAAACTCTCAGGCAAAAGGACAGAGGAGTGGAAAGAACATTATCCGGCTAGCGGCTTTTCTGTCGTTAGTGATCTGTTGAGATCGTTGATCTCCCCCTTTCCCTCTTCTCCTTAGTAATGCTTTATCAATTAAGGGGAATTCATGAACCACTTTCATTCTTTACTACAGACCATCGACAACTTAGTCTGGGGTCCACCACTTTTAATTCTGCTTGTCGGCACCGGTGTTTACTTTACCTTTCGCTTAGGCCTGATCCAGTTTCGTCACCTGCCAACTGCCCTGAAAATGGTGTTCAGTAAAGACAAATCGGCCGCCGAAGGCGATGTGTCCAGCTTTGCGGCGCTGTGTACCGCCCTTTCCGCGACCATAGGTACAGGTAACATTGTCGGTGTGGCCACTGCCATCAAACTTGGTGGCCCAGGTGCCCTCTTCTGGATGTGGCTGGCCGCGCTGTTCGGTATGGCAACCAAATACGCTGAGTGTCTGCTGGCGGTGAAATACCGCAAAGTCGACGACAAGGGCCAGATGATCGGCGGGCCGATGTACTACCTGCAATATGGCGTAGGCTCTAAAGCGTTGGCGGTGATGTTTGCCATCTTTGCACTGGGTGTGGCCTGCTTTGGTATCGGTACGTTTCCACAAGTGAATGCCATCATCGATGCCAGTGAGATCTCGTTTGGTGTCTCACGTGAAATTTCCGCGGTGGTGCTGACTCTGCTGGTCGCCTTTGTCACGCTCGGCGGGATACAGTCGATTGCCAAAGTGGCCGGTAAAGTGGTGCCAACCATGGCGCTGTTCTACATCATCGCCTGTGTCAGTGTGATCGTGATGAACGCCGACCGTTTGGTTGAAGCCGTGGAACTGGTGCTGGTGTCGGCCTTTACGTCAACCGCTGCAACCGGTGGTTTCCTGGGCGCGAGCATCATGTTGGCGATTCAGTCTGGTATTGCCCGCGGGGTATTCTCCAATGAATCCGGCCTGGGCAGTGCCCCAATGGCGGCGGCAGCTGCAAAAACCGATTCATGCGTGAAGCAAGGGCTGATCTCGATGACCGGTACCTTCTTTGACACCATCATCATCTGTACCATGACTGGCCTGGCTCTGATCTTAACAGGCGCTTGGCAGAGCGATTATTCTGGTGCGGCGATGACCACATACGCATTCGCGCAAGGTCTGAACTCCGATACGCTTGGCCCGATGCTGGTGTCTATCGGCCTGATGTTCTTTGCCTTTACCACGATTTTGGGTTGGAACTATTACGGAGAACGCTGCGTGGTGTACCTGTTTGGCACCAAAGCGGTGTTGGTTTACAAGCTGGTGTTTGTTGCACTGGTTGCTTCCGGGGCCTTCCTGCAACTGGATATGATCTGGCTTATCGCCGACATCGTGAACGGCCTGATGGCGATTCCAAACCTGATTGGCCTGATCGCACTGCGTAAGGTTATCGTCGAAGAAACCCGAAACTACTTTGACGCACTGGTCGCCACGCCAAATCAAGCGAAAATGCAGGTTCAGTCATAAATCATTCCGCTGTATCTCACGATAAAAAATAAGCGCCTATCGGCGCTTATTTTTTGTTTGAGTGAACGCGGTTGATTACGGCGCTTCTTCCACCAAAAGCTTCACGCCTAAGGCCACCAGCACCACGCCAGTGGTCGCTTCCATATAACGCATAAAACGGGCACTGTTGAGCAGCGATTTGGCTTTGTTCAACGCGCCGGCTAATCCACATTGCCACACCATAGCAATCACAAAATGCACGCTGGCCATCAGCAGTGATTGCAACAGCGGTGAACCTTCAGGGTTTATAAACTGAGGCAGAAATGCCAAGTAGAATACCGCGGTTTTCGGGTTAAGCACATTCGACAAAAAACCCTCGCGCAGTGAACGTTTCACCACCAGTTGCGAAGCACTTCCCTCATTTACACTCAGCGGTGCGTTGCCCTGTATGGTGGCACGCAAACTGGTGATACCGAGATAAATCAGGTACGCCGCCCCCACCATTTTGACGGCATTAAACAGCTCTGCAGACTGAGCCAGAATCGCCGAAATCCCTATCGCGGAAAACGTCGCGTGAACAAACAAACCAGCACAAATACCCACACTGGTGACACTGCCATCGGCAAAGCCGCCACGGGTGGTATTGCGAATCACTAAAGCGGTATCTAAACCGGGTGTTAGGGTAAGAATCGTGATGGCTATCAGGAAAGCTTCAAAGTTCTCAATCAACGTCGACATCCTTGTAAACAAATAAGAAACTTAAATTACTCCGTTTTACAGTCAAATACTATCCATTCGACTCCTCGCATCAGGATATTTCTTGGTCGAGATGTTAATCGTTGGTAAAATTGCCGTTCAATATGAATTATTTTAATGATTAGTCACGGAAGGCGTTCTATGAGTGCATTCAACAAGTTGGTTCAACACTCCCAAAAAATCTCTCACTTTAATCATCTCGCAGCCATTTGCGGCTGGGATCAGGCGGCGGTGATGCCGTCTGGCGGCAACGAGGCCCGCTCTGAAGCGATGGCTGAGCTGTCTGTCCATATTCACGGTCTGTTAACTCAGCCACAGCTGGCTGACTGGTTTGCCGAAGCAGAAAGCGAAAATCTGACCACACAAGAACGTGCCTCGTTGCGCGAGCTGAAACGTCAGTGGCAACAGGCAAACGTGTTACCCGAATCTCTGGTTCAGGCCAAATCTCTGGCAGGTTCAAAATGTGAGCACGCTTGGCGTACCCAACGCGGCGACAATGACTGGGCGGGTTTTGAAAAAAACTGGGCAGAAGTCGTGAAATTGTCACGCGAAGAAGCACAAATCCGCGCAGAGGCTACGGGCCTTAGCCCATACGACGCCATGCTGGACATCTACGAGCCGGGCACCAGTTCGGCCTCACTGGATGTACTGTTTGCTGATGTGAAAACCTGGCTACCGGATTTGATTGATCAAGCGATTGAAAAGCAAAGCCACGAAGCATTCGTCGAGCCTCAAGGCCGCTTCGATACCGCCAAACAGAAAGCTCTGGGGCTGGATGTAATGAAACTGCTTCAGTTTGACTTCAACCACGGCCGTCTGGATGAAAGTGTGCACCCTTTCTGTGGCGGCGTGCCAACCGACGTGCGTATTACCACGCGCTACGATGAGAGCGAATTCGTGCAATCTCTGATGGGCATTGTGCATGAAACTGGTCACGCCCGTTATGAACAAGGCTTGCCAAAAGCCCTGGCTGGAACACCGGCCGGTGAAGCACGTTCGATGGGCATTCATGAATCTCAGTCACTGTTTTTCGAAATGCAGGTGGGCCGCAGCGCAGCGTTTATCGAACATTTGGCACGACTTGCCGGTAAGCACTTCAGCGACCACGATGCAGAGCTGTTCTCAACCCAGAACTTCCAAAAGCTCTACACCCGAGTGAAGAAAGATTTTATCCGCGTGGATGCCGACGAGCTCACCTACCCTGCGCATGTGATCCTAAGGTACGAAATTGAACGTGACCTGATCAACGGCCATATCCAGCACACCGATGTACCTGCGCTGTGGAATGAAAAGATGCAGTCTTACCTTGGCCTCTCAACCGAAGGGAATTTCAAGAACGGCTGTATGCAAGACATCCATTGGACAGATGGATCATTCGGTTACTTCCCTAGCTACACATTGGGCGCGATGTACGCCGCGCAGTTTATGGCTGCAATGAAGCAAACGGTGGACGTAGATGGCGCCATTCGCAGCGGCGATCTAACCCCCATCTTCAGTTGGCTGGAAAGCAATATCTGGAGTAATGGCAGCCTGCTCACCACGAACGAACTGGTGCAGCAAGCAACGGGAGACACCTTAAACGCCAACTACTTTAAAGAACATCTAAAAAGCCGTTATCTTTAACCCTCACCATTAAATAAAAAAGGCTCGCCAACGTGAATATTGGCGAGCCTTTTTAGTTGGTTGTCCAGTGTGAGACTGAAATGGTTATGCCCCAAACCTTTCTACCACAAGAATCAGGACTCATTTCTTTTGTCATAAATTGGCCTATTTTTGGTAATGCTAAAAGTGGCTACAATTCTGGTAGCTATTCAAATACCGCTTATAGTCATCAATATTTGACTAATATCTATATAACGTCCATCATGCATTACAGTGCATATTGATGTTTGACGTGGTTATTTTGATTATGGAAGATTCTGATTATTTCGAGTTGCTTAGTAAAAATGAAGTTGAGAATAAAAGTTTAGAATTAAAGAGGATAGATAAAATAAAAGCCCCAAATGGAATGGAGGAAATACTAAAGCTAATTGTTGGAATGGCTAATCGAAGTGGTGGTTACATATTAATTGGAATAAATGATGATGGAACTCCTGAAGGTAATAATATATTTGATTATTTTTCTCAAGGCGATAAATCTGGAATAGATAAAATAAAAGAAAAAATAATAAACTTATGCTTAGAAAAGATAAGTCCAATTATTAATATCGATTTGGATATATGCTCTGGAG